>NZ_JBQGCX010000477.1:0-2959 GCF_052038725.1 Actinosynnema sp. | reverse complement strand
GCTCGGCGCACAGCCCGTGCCCGTCGCAGGCCACCGGGTCCACCACCAGCCGCAGCCCGTCCCGCCCCGCCGCCCGGTTCACCGCGCGCCCCCGCACCCGCCCGCGCGGTGCGCGCCCACCGCGAACGCGAACACCTCCAGCGCGCGCGCCGCCCCCCCCACCGCCCCCACCCGGGGCGCGCCCCCCCCCCGCCCCGCGAGCAGCGGCAACCGCCGCGACAACCGTCCCGGCGCCGCCCCGTCCGGCGCGCCCGACCCGCTCAGCCAGCCGGACCCGCTCAGCGCGGCGAAGTCCTCCGCGATCGACGGCAGCCCGAAGCGGCAGGGCCCGCACCGGCCGGTGCTCTCCCCGGACAGCCAGGCCAGCACCCGCGCGGTCTCCCGGACCCCGCACGCGGACGCGCCCAGCGCCGCCACCACGGCCGTCCCGGTCACCGGCGTCGCCCCCGGCCGCACCCACCGCCCGCCACACCCGCCGACCAGCAGCGCCGACAGCTCCTCGGTCCCGCCGCCCGCCAGCTCCACGAGCTGCTCGGCGGTCGCCCCGATCGGCGCCTCGCGCACCCCCGGCTCCCGCACGTCACCGGCCACCGTCACCAGCCGCGTCGCCCGCTCCCGGTACCCGTCGCCACCCCACCGGGCCACCAGCGCCACGTCCGCCAGCGTCTCCGCGTTGTGCACCAGCACCCCGCGCCCCGCCGGTCGCGGCGGCGCCACCACCGGCAGCGCCCGGCCCGTGAGCAGGAAGTTCGCCAGCGCCGACTCCTCGCTCGCCACGTACCCGCCGGGCACGAGCACCAGCCGCACCGGCACCGGGTCCCCGGTCCGCTCGGCCAGCGCCCGCAGCAGCCCGTCCGGCGCGTCGTGCGCCGCCACCACCGCGTCCGGCGCGCCGACCGCCGCCGCCGTCACCACCAGCCCGTCCAGCACCAGGTGCGGGGCCCGCTCCAGCAGGGCCCGGTCCTTGCCGCTGAGCGGGTCGCCCTCGCACCCGTTCGCCACCACCACGCGGGCCCCGACCACCGAGGCCGCCTTCAGGTGCGCGGGGAACCCGCCGCCGCCCCGGCCGACCAGCCCCGCCGCCGCCAGCCCCGCCACGAACGCCTCCCGGTCCGGCGGGAACCGCAGCGGCCCGTGCGCCTCCAGGTGCCCCGCCAGCCCCAGCGCCCGCTCGGGGAGCTTGCGGGCCGCGCCCACCGCGGTCACACCGCTGCCTTCCTCGGCGCGGCCACCCGCCACGCCACCGAGATCCCCACCGCCGCCAGGCACAGCACGTCCAGCAGCACCACCGGCAGCACCCCGCTGTCCACGTCCGCCAGCAGCAGCCCGTGCGCCAGCGCCACCGGCCACAGCGCGTACCCGGCCCAGTGCACCGCCCGCCACACCCGGTGCGGCAGCCGCGTGCGCAGCGCGCTGGTCAGCAGCACCGCCACCAGCAGGTCCAGCGCCACCGCGCCCAGCCCGACCGCCACCGGCCGGTGGCCGGAGGCGAACGGCGCCGCGACCGCCGGGACGTCCACGTGCCCGCCCGCCACCGCCGCGCCCACGTGCACCGCCAGGAACGCCACCGCCAGCAGCGACACCCTGCGGTGCAGGTCGCTCACCGCGAACCGGGGCCAGCGCGCCGACGCGACCCGCCGCACCCCCAGCACGCCCAGGACCACCACCGCCGTCAGCAGCACCAGCGACACCAGACCGGTGGCCCGGCCCGCGAACCACAGCGCCTCCTCGCTCACGCCGCGCTCCTCCCCTCGGCTGGCCAGCCACCGACCTCCACGACCCGCCCGTCCTCGCCGACCAGCCGGGCGTGCAGCCCCCGCTCGGCCAGCCACGCGGGCGCGTCCTCCCCCAGCAGCACCGCGGCGGTGCTCGCCGTGTTCCCCGTCACGCAGTCCACCGCCACCACGCTGGCCGTCCGCCAGCACGGCGCGGGCACGTCCCCGGTGCGCGGGTCGACGATGTGGTGCACCACGCGGCCCGCGCGCTTCCAGCGCCGCCGCACCGTGCCCGACGTGGCCAGCCCACCCGACCGGATCGTCACGATCTGCGACGCGAGCCCCACGTGGTCGTCACCCACGCCTATGTGCCAGCCACCTTCGGGTGGAGTTCCGGCAGTGGCCAGGTCCCCGCCCAGCGACACCAGCACCCCGCAGCCCAGCGCCGCCGACACCGCGCGCGCCGCCCGGTCCGCGCACAGCGCCTTCGCCGTCGCCCCCAGGTCCAGCAGCACCCCGCGCGGCACGACCAGCCGCGACCCGGCCGCGTCGAGGCCCACCCGCCACCAGCCCGGCGCGGGCACCGGCTCCACCGGGCGCGGGTCGATCCGCCTGACCTGCGCGAAGTCCCGGTCGTAGCCCAGCGCGCACAGCGCCGTGCCCACGGTCGGGTCGACCAGCCCGCCGGTCAGCTCCGCCGCCCGCAGCGCCGTGCCGACCGCCTCCGCCAGCAGCGGCGACACCTCGACCGCGCGCCCGGCCGCCCGGTGCACCGCGCTGATCTCCGAGTCCGCCCTGAACCGGCTGCACGCCTCGTCCACCGCCCGCACCTCGGCCCTGACCAGGGCCTCCGCCTCGGCCAGCGGCCCGTCGCCGAGCACGACGACGGCCGTGGTGCCGAGCGCGGGGAACACGGCGGTCCTCACGACGCCCCCGTGCCGGTGTGCGCGCGGCCCCGGCCGGGCTCGGGCGCCGCGCCACCCCAGTCGAGCCCGCGCCGACCGGTCGCGCCGGTGTCCGCAGCGCCGTGTCCCGCAGTGCCATGACCCGCAGTGCCGTTCCCGGCAGTGCCATGACCAGCAGAGCCGTGTCCCGCAGAGCTGTATCCCGCAGTGCCGTACTCCGCAGGGCCGCTACCCGCCGAGCCCGTTCCCGCCGGTCCGGAGCCGATCGCGCCGGGTCCGCCCGCGGTCGCGGAGCCGGTGGTCGCAGAGCCTGCGGTCGCGCCCGAGGGCAGCACCGCG
>NZ_JBQGCX010000476.1:0-10869 GCF_052038725.1 Actinosynnema sp. | reverse complement strand
AGGCGCACGCCAAGACGCTGCCGATGCGCGAGGCCCTGGAAGGGCTGTAGGGCGGGTCGAGGGGGCGCCGGACGGGAGGCCGCGGGCGCGGAGGTCTGGCGCGGCTCGGCGACGAGCGCCGGGTGGGCGGGCAGCACGGGTAGCGCGGGCAGGCGCGGCAAGCGCGGGCGGGTGATCAGCGCTGGTCAACCGGCAGGCAGGCCCGGTCGCCCCGCCGGTCGATCCCCGCCGGTCGGTCCCCGCTAGCCGGTCCCCGCTCAGCCCCAGCCCTGCCCGCCCCACCCCGTGCCGGTGGGCGCGAACGCCTCGTCGGCCTCGCGGCACAGCCACTCGATCATCGCCGCCAGCTCCACCTGCCGCAGCCAGTCCTGCGGGATGGCGGACACGCCGTCGCGCGCCCCGAGCAGGTTGCCGCACACCGACCCGGTCGAGTCGCTGTCGCCGGAGTGGTTGACCGCGAGCAGCAGCGCCTCCCGCATGTCCTTCCCGGCCAGCGCGGCGGCGAGCCCGATCGCGAGCGCCTCCTCGCCGACCCAGCCCGCGCCCAGCTCGCCCTCGATCAGCTCGGGGGTGAGCTTCGCCTTGCCGGTGCCGATCCGGATCGCCCGGTCCAGCGCCTCGGCCTGCTCCTCGTGCCCGCGCCAGCGCACCAGCTCGGCCCGCGCCCGCTGCGCGGCCCGCACCAGGTCCTTCTCGCCGAGCAGCAGCTGCTGCACCAGCACCGCCCTCACCCCGCCGGACAGGTAGCCGCTCGGGTGGCCGTGGGTGTGGGCGCCGGTGCGGGCGGCGATCTCGAACACCACCGACGGGTCGTCCGACCACAGCGCGATCGGCGCGGTCCGCATCACCACGCCGCAGCCCTTGGAGTCGTTGAGCGGCCGTTCGAGGCTGCTCGCCCTGCCCCTGCGGGCCGAGCGCAGCGCGGTGAGGCAGGTGTTGCCGGGAGCGCGCAGCGCGTTCATCGCGGGCAGGTCGACCAGCCAGCCGCCCTTGGGCGCCTCCTCGACCAGGCCGTCCGGGCGCATCTCCTTGTCCTGGGTGTGCAGCCAGCGCTGGTACGCCGCCTGGATCGCGAGCACCGGGTTCCCGCCGCCGCGCTTGGCCAGCAGCAGGCCCTCCAGGGTGAACAGGAGCATCTGGGTGTCGTCGGTGATCATCCCCGGCGCGCCGTACAGGTCCTCCATCCCGGTCACGCCCTGGGGACCGTAGATCCCCCTGATCTTGTCCATCGGCTTGAACTCGACGGCGGCGCCCAGCGCGTCGCCCACCGCGCCTGCCAGCACGCACCCCACGATCGGCATCACAGGCAGAAACTAGTCGGTGCGGGCTATCGTGCGCCCCGTGAACAGCTCAACCGACTCGGTGGACCGCTGCTGCGGCAGCACCAGGGACTGGGTGTGCTCGGCGGTCGGCATCATCGAGGCCGACGCCAACCGCAGCGCCGACACCCACCTCCTGCCGTTCCCGCTCCCCCCGTCGTGGGGCATCGACCTGTACCTGAAGGACGAGTCGACGCACCCCACCGGCTCGCTGAAGCACCGGCTGGCCAGGTCGCTGTTCCTGTACGCGATCTGCAACGGCTGGGTGGTCGAGGGCACCCCGGTGATCGAGGCGTCCTCCGGGTCGACGGCGGTGTCCGAGGCGTACTTCGCCCGGATGCTCGGGCTGCCGTTCATCGCGGTCATGCCCCGCTCGACCAGCGCGGAGAAGGTGGCGCTGATCGAGCGCCAGGGCGGGCGCTGCCACTTCGTGGACTCGCCGGGCGCGATCTACGACGAGTCCCGCAGGCTGGCCTCCGAGCTGGGCGGGCACTTCATGGACCAGTTCACGCACGCCGAGCGGGCCACGGACTGGCGGGGCAACAACAACATCGCCGAGTCGGTGTTCCAGCAGATGGCGCTGGAGCGGCACCCCGAGCCGGAGTGGGTGGTGGTCGGCGCGGGCACCGGCGGCACCAGCGCCACCATCGGCCGGTACGTGCACTACCGGCGGCTGCGCACGAAGCTGGCCGTGGTCGACCCGGAGCACTCGGTGTTCTTCGACGCCTGGCGCGACAGCGACCCGACGCTGGTCGGCACGCGCGGCTCGCGGATCGAGGGCATCGGCAGGCCGCGCGTGGAGCCGTCGTTCGTCGGGCAGGTCATCGACCGGATGATCAAGGTGCCGGACGCGGCGTCGATCGCGGTGGCGCGGCACGTCGAGGAGGTGCTGGGGCGGCGGGTCGGCGGGTCGACCGGCACGAACCTGTGGGGCGCGTTCCAGCTGGTCGCGCAGATGCTCGCGGACGGGCGCGAGGGCAGCGTGGTGACGCTGCTGTGCGACGGCGGCGAGCGGTACGCGAACACCTACTACGACGACGAGTGGGTGGCCGAGCAGGGCATGGACCTGGCCCCGCACCTGGAGACCCTGGTGCGCTTCCGGTCCACCGGGACCTGGTCCTGAGACCTGGAACTGATCGTCCGTTCGGCGCGTCGGATGCGGAAGTTGTCCACAGGCGGGAGGGGGACCGGGTGAGCGGGTGGCGGACGCCGGACGTGGTGACGGCGGAGGACGTGTTCGCCAGGTCGATCGCCGACGCGGAGCGGATCGCGCGCGAGGCCGCGAAGGCCCGGCCAGGGCGGGAGCCGTCGGCCGAGGACATCAAGCGGGTCATCGCCTACGCGAAGTCCCCCGAGGCCTCGCCCGAGCTGCGGGCGCTCCAGGACCGGATCGCGCGCGGCGCGCTGAGCTGGCGCGAGGTGCTCAGCGGCGAGGCCGGGGCGGACCGGGGCGTGCGGGCGGCGTTCGAGGTGGAGCGGGAGAAGCTCGCCGAGCTGTGCGTCGGCGAGAAGCGCCCGCCCGCGCCGCCGAAGCGCGCCCCGCGCGACGACGACGACGCGCCCACCTCGTTCACCGAGGACGCCTGGTAGCGGCGGGGGCCTGCGGGCCGGGCGCGCGGGCCTCAGCCGAGGACCAGCGCGCCCGCCGTCGCGACCGCCCACAGCAGCATCGCCAGCCCGGTGTCCCGCAGCACCGGGATCAGCGCCTTGCCCTTGTCGCCCTTGAGCACCCGGCGCGCGCCGAGCGCGGCCAGCGGCAGCGACAGGAAGCCGAGCAGGGCCAGCGGCTCGCGCACCCCGTTCGCCGCCGTGATCACGAACGGCACGACGACCAGCGCGAGGTAGAGGTAGCGGGTGTCCCGGTCGCCCAGGGTGGTGGCCATGGTGCGCTTGCCCGCCTGGAGGTCGGTCGGGATGTCCCGCAGCGTGTTGGCGACCATGACCGCGGTGGAGAACGCGCCCATCGCGACCGAGCCGCCGATGCCGATGCCGGTGACCTCCCCCGCCTGCACGTACAGCGTGCCGAGGACGGCGGCGGGCCCGAAGAACAGGAACACGGCCAGCTCGCCCAGCCCGGCGTACCCGTAGGGCTTCTTCCCGCCGGTGTAGAACCAGGCGCCCGCGATGCACACCGCGCCGAACGCGATCAGCCACCAGTGCCCGGACAGCGCCACCAGCGCCAGCCCGGCGAGCGCGCCGACGCCGAGCGCCGCGAACGCCGCGTTCCGCACCGCCTTCGGCTGCGCCGCACCCGATCCGACCAGCCGGAACGGGCCGACCCGGTTGGCGTCGGTCCCCCGGATGCCGTCCGAGTAGTCGTTGGCGAAGTTCACCCCGACCTGGAGCGCCATCGACACGAGCAGCGCCAGCAGGGTCCGCACCGCGTCGAACGCGTCGATGTGGAACGCCGCTCCCGCGCCCACCAGCACGGGGGCGATCGAGTTGGGCAGCGTGCGCGGACGGGTGCCCGAGATCCACTGGGCGAGGGTGGCCATGGCCGCAATCCTCCGACATGGCGGCGGACGGCCCGCTGCCAGGTCCTTCTCAGCAGAGCTTGGCGCCCACGACCCCGGTGACGTAGGCCCTGGCGACGTACTTGCCGGTGGCGATCCGGTACCACAGGTTCGAGGTGCCCTCCGGACCGGTGACGCTCTGCCCCCTGAGCTGGCAGAGCACCCTGACCTGCGCGTAGTCCGCCGCGATGCCGACCTGCGGCGCGGTCGCGGACGCCGCGCCGCGCACGTTGAGCGGGCCGTCGCCGCCCGTGCGCACGTAGCCGGTCAGGCCGGAGGCGGTCCACAGGTAGGAGACCGTGACCCAGTCGTTGTCGGAGAGCTTGAGGCCGTCCCAGAACACCCCGTCGGCCAGGTCGACGCCCGCCGGGTTGAGCACCCTGCGGTCGAACTGGTCCTTGCCGCCGTTGTAGCCGTTCAGGTAGGCGGCCTGGGCCTGCGGGACGCCCTGGGGGAGGTCCTTCCACGACTCGCGGGTGGCGGGCGGGTTCCAGTAGTCGTCCTTGGTGTTCCACGGCCCGACGTCCCACACCGGGGCCCACTCGCAGCGGCCGTTGTCCGCGCACACCTGGACCGTGTACGAGCCGGTGCCCCTGGGCGAGAGGCCGCGCCGCGAGGGGAGGGCGACGAAGTGGTCCCGCTCGGTGATCACGTGCCCGTTGGCGGTGGTGCCCCCGACCAGGCCCTCGCGGGTGGCGAACACCCGGTAGGTCGTGCCGTTCACGACGCCGCGCGCCGCCTCGTCCCGCGCGGCCCTGGCGGCGGTGGCGTCGGCGGCGTCGGGGACCAGGCGGACCGAGCGCACCTCGGGCCCCGCGGCGGCGCTCCCCGCGCCCGCGGCGGCGGTGAGCGCGACCCTGACCTGCGCGGTGCGCGTCCCCGCGGGGAGCGGGCTCCCGGCGGGCAGCCACTCGCCCCACGCGCCGTCCCCGGCGGCGACCCGGACGTCCACCTCGACCGCCGTCCCCTCCGGCGCGGAGCCGTCGACCTCGGCGGCCACCGCCGCCACCGGTCCGGCCAGCTCGCGCGGGGCGAGCAGCAGGTAGCCCTCGCGGGCGCCGGGCGCGAGCCGCAGCACCCCGCCGCCCGCCGCGACGCCCACGTCGTCGCCGTCCACGGCGGTCAGGTCGGCGGTCCACGGCCCCACCGGGGCGGCGAGCGCCTGGGCCGGGGCGGTGAGGGCGGTCAGCAGGGTGGCCGCGACGAGCGGCACGAGGCGAGGCCTGGGCATTCGGGTCCTCCTCGGGGCTCCCGGCGAGCGCTCCGGTTCGCGCGCGCCCGACCCCCTGGAGGGGAACCCCGGCCGCCCGCGGCGGCAACCGGAGATCCCCGTTCACCCGAGGAGATCACCCGATGGAGGCCAGCAGCTTCGCGACCTCGACCCGGTCGACCTTCCCCGGCCCGCGCAGCGGCAGCGCGGGCAGGAACACGACCCGCTTGGGCGCGGACACCCGTCCCGCGCTCTCCCGCACGGCCGCGATGAGCTCGTTCGGGTCGGGCGGCTCGGCGCCGGGCGCGATCACCACGGCCGCCGCGACCACCTGCCCCCACTCCTGGTCGGGCAGCCCGACCACGCACGCCTCCAGCACCCCGGTCTGCGCCGCCAGCACCCGCTCCACCAGCACCGGGGGCACGTTCTCCCCGCCGCTGACGATCACGTCGTCGGCCCGGCCGAGCACCTCCAGCAGGTCGCCGTCGAACCGCCCGAGGTCACCGGTGCGGAACCACTCGCCGAACCGCTCGCCGCCCCGGTAGCCGAGGGCGAGCACCGGCCCGGACAGCTCGACGCGCCCGTCCTCGGCGATCCGCGCCCGGACCCCGTCCAGCGCGGTCCCGTCGTAGACGCAGCCGCCGGAGGTCTCGCTCATGCCGTAGGTGGTGACCACCGCGACGCCGAGGTCGCGCGCCTTCTCCAGCAGCGCGGGCGGGGTGGCGGCGCCGCCGATCAGCACGCCGTCGTAGCGGCGCAGCGCGGACAGCCCCGGCCCGTCGCCTGCGACGAGCCTGGCCAGCTGGGTCGGCACGAGCGAGGTGTAGTGCCTGCCCGGACGGTCGAGCAGGTCGGCGGAGGCCGCGGCGAACCCGGCCGCGCGGAACCCGCTGGCCATGTCCAGGACGACCGGCTCGGTGCCTGCCACGACCGAGCGGACCAGCACCTGCATCCCCGCGATGTGCCCGGTGGGCAGCGCGAGCAGCCAGGTGCCGACGCCGCCGAGGCGGTCGTGGGTCAGCTCGGCCGACGTGGTGAGCGCCGACGCGGCCAGCAGCACCTCCTTGGCGTCGCCGGTCGACCCGGACGTGGGCACGGCGAGCGCCGCCCCGCGCTCCCAGCCGACCAGTTTGGCGCGGTCGACGCCCAGCGCCACCTCGCCCGCGAGCGCCGCGCGGACCTCGTCCAGCGCCGTCATCTGACCTCCTCGGCCGGTCTCGCCGGTCAGTAGTGGTACGGGTAGTCGGACCAGTCGGGGTCGCGCTTCTCCAGGAACGCGTCGCGGCCCTCGACGGCCTCGTCGGTCATGTACGCGAGCCGCGTGGTCTCCCCCGCGAACAGCTGCTGCCCGACGAGCCCGTCGTCGATCAGGTTGAACGCGTACTTGAGCATCCGCTGGGCGGTCGGCGACTTGCCGTTGACCTCCTTGGCCCACTGCAGCGCGGTGGACTCCAGCTCGGCGTGCGGCACGACCGCGTTGACCGCGCCCATCTCGCGCATCTCGGCGGCGCTGTAGGCCCGGCCGAGGAAGAAGATCTCCCGCGCGAACTTCTGGCCGACCTGCCTGGCCAGGTAGGCGCTGCCGTAGCCGCCGTCGAAGCTGCCGACGTCGGCGTCGGTCTGCTTGAACCGGGCGTGCTCCTCGCTGGCGATCGTCAGGTCGCACACCACGTGCAGGCTGTGCCCGCCGCCCGCCGCCCAGCCGGGCACCACGGCGATCACCACCTTGGGCATGAACCGGATCAGCCGCTGGCACTCCAGGATGTGCAGCCTGCCCGCGCGGGCCGGGTCGACGGTGTCGGCGGTCTCGCCGGAGGCGTACTGGTAGCCGCTGCGGCCCCGGATGCGCTGGTCGCCGCCGGAGCAGAACGCCCAGCCGCCGTCGCGCGCCGACGGCCCGTTGCCGGTGAGCAGCACGCAGCCGACGTCGGAGCTCATCCTGGCGTGGTCGAGCGCGCGGTACAGCTCGTCGACGGTGTGCGGGCGGAAGGCGTTGCGCACCTCGGGCCGGTTGAACGCGATCCGCACGGTGCCCTGGTCGACGGCGCGGTGGTAGGTGATGTCGGTGAAGTCGAACCCCTCCACCGGCTTCCAGCGGGTCGGGTCGAACAGCTCGGAAACAACCTGGTCTGCCACGTGGGCGACTTTATGTGCTCGTCCACCGGGGCGGCGGGCGAGCCCCCGCCGCCCGGCCCGTTGCGCCGATCGCCCGCACGGGGGCTGAGATCCGCGACACGCGCCGGTTCCGCGCCCTGACCGCGCCGGGCCGGGCGGACGCGGTCGCGGGCGGTCGGCCGGGACCGCCCGCGCGGCCCCTGAGCTGCCCTTGCACCTCCGGCGCGGAATCCGGGGACAACCGTCCTGAGCTGCCACGACACCCGCGCGCCTGCCCCGCCCCGAACGCGGCCCGGAGTTCGACCGCTCCCCGGCTGGGCGACAATGACCGGGTGAACCCGTCCACCGCTCAGGCGAGGGTGCTCGTCGACGAACTCGTGCGCAACGGCGTCCGGCACGTCGTGCTGAGCCCCGGATCGCGCAACGCCCCGCTGTCGTTCGCGCTGCACGACGCGGCGGTGGCCGGGCGGCTGGAGCTGCACGTGCGGATCGACGAGCGGAGCGCGGGCTTCCTCGCGCTGGGCCTGGCGCTCGACGGCTCGCCGGTCGCGGTGACCTGCACGTCCGGCACCGCCGTGGCGAACCTGCACCCGGCCGTGCTGGAGGCCGCGCACTCGGGCGTCCCGCTGATCGCGCTGACCGCCGACCGGCCCGTGGAGCTGCACCGGGCGGGTGCGAGCCAGACCGTGCGGCAGGACGGGGCGCTGGGCCTGGAGACGCTGCACCTCCCGGTGGCCGAGCGGCGGGCCGGGCAGAACGCGCTGTGGCGCTCGCTGGTGTGCCGGGCGGTCGCGGCGGCGCGGGACGGCGGGCCGGTGCACCTGAACGTGCCGTTCCGCGAGCCGCTGACGCCCGAGGGCGGCGACTGGGCGGAGCCCCTGGAGGGCCGCCCGTTCGACCAGCCGTGGACCCGGACCGCGCCGCGCTCGGCGACCGCCCCGCACCCGGCCGACCACCTGGGGCCGCGCACGCTGGTGGTCCTGGGCGACGCGGGCGCCGCGGACGTGGAGGCGGTGTGCGACCTCGCGGCCCGCGCGGGCTGGCCGGTGCTCGCCGAGCCGACCGCGCCCGGCCGCACCGTGCAGCACGGGTCGCTGCTGCTCAACGCCGGCCCGCTGGTCGAGCGGCTGCGCCCGGACGCGGTCGTGGTGGTGGGGCGGGCGACGCTGTCCAGGGGCGTGCAGGCGCTGCTGGGGTCGACGCCGGTGGTGCACGTGGTCACGGCCTCGGCGGACTGGCCGGACCCGAAGTTCTCCGCCACGCACGTGTCGGCCTCGCTCGCGCCGGGCGCGCACGAGGTGGACGACGAGTGGTTGACCGCGTGGCGGCACGCCGACAAGGCGGCGGGCGACGCGGTGGCCGCGCTGCTGGCGGACGAGCCGTGGCCGACCGGGATGCACGTGGCGCGCGCGGTCGTGGAGGCGCTGCCGCCGGGGTCCGCGCTGTTCCTGGGCTCGTCGAACCCGGTGCGGGACGTGGACTTCGCCGCGCCGCCGCGCCCGGACGTGGTGGTGCGCGCCAACCGGGGCGTCGCGGGCATCGACGGGAGCGTGTCGACGGCGATCGGGCTGGCCCTGGAGTGCGGGCCGACGACGGCGCTGATGGGCGACCTGACGTTCCTGCACGACTCGAACGGCCTGCTCATCGGCCCGCACGAGCGGCGGCCGGACCTGACCGTGGTGGTGCTCAACGACGACGGCGGCGGCATCTTCGCGCTGCTGGAGCAGGGCGCGCCGGAGCACGCGGACAGCTTCGAGCGGGTCTTCGGCACGCCGCACGGCACCGACCTGGCGGCGCTGTGCGCGGCGCACGGGGTGCCGCACGTGCTCGCCGGGTCGGCCGAGGAGCTGCGGTCGGAGATCACCCGTCCGAGCGGGGTCAGGGTCGTGGAGGTCCGGGCCGAGCGGGCCGGTCTGCGCGAACTGCACAAAAAGGTGAAGACCGCGGTGTCAAGCGCGGTCCAGTAGCCGGAAAGCGCGCCGAAAACCTCCGCACGGCGGATTCCCGCCCTCACCGCGCTCGTTAGCTTCGGCCGCATGTCCCTGACAGTGCCCCTGAGGGGGAAGCTCGTCACCGGCGTCGCGCTCGCGTCGTCGCTGCTGCTGCTCGGCGGGGTCGCGGGCGCCGCCGCGCCGGGCGCCCCCGGCATCGGAGACCCCTACTTCCCGAGAGCCGGGAACGGCGGGTACGACGTGTCGCACTACGACGTCCGGTTGAGGTACGAACCGGGAACCGACCGGCTTTCCGGGACGACGACGGTCCTGGCGCGGACGACCGAGGAGTTATCGGCGTTCAACCTGGACTTCCTGCTGGACGTCACCTCCGTCCGGGTGAACAACCGCGTCGCCGCGCACTCCGGGGCGCCGGACGGCGAGCTGACCGTCACGCCGGGCGGCGTGCTCCCGGCCGGGACCGAGCTGACGATCGTGGTCGCGTACTCGGACGTGCCGTCGCGGCACGCCGTGGACGGCTTCACCGGCTGGAAGCGCACCCCGGACGGGGCGCTCGCGATCGACCAGCCGGACATCGCGCCCTGGTGGTTCCCGAGCAACAACCACCCGAGGGACAAGGCGACGTTCGACGTGTCGGTGGCCGTGCCGGACGGGGTGGAGGTGCTCTCGAACGGGCTGTACCAGGGCACGGTCAAGCAGATCGACGGCTGGACGCGGTGGCGGTGGCGCGAGCTGGAGCCGCAGGCCACCTACCTGGCGTTCGTCGCGATCGGGCAGTTCGAGGTGCGGCACTCGCTCGCGCCGAGCGGGCAGGCGTCGGTGACGGCGTACTCGGAGCGGCTGGGCGCGGACGGCCCGGCGGCGCGGGCGAGCGTGGAGCGCACGCCGGAGGTCGTGGAGTTCCTGGAGGGCAGCTTCGGCCCGTACCCGTTCACCGGCGTGGGCGGGGTCGTCGCGCCGGGCATCGGGTTCGCGCTGGAGAACCAGACCAGGCCGACCTACGACAGCGCGTTCTTCCGGCGCGGGGCGAACACGTACGTGGTGGCGCACGAGATCGCGCACCAGTGGTTCGGGGACTCGGTGTCGGTGCGCGGGTGGCGGGACATCTGGCTGAACGAGGGGTTCGCGAGCTACGCGGAGTTCCTGTGGTCGGAGCACACCGGGGAGGGGACGGCGGCGGAGAACGCGGACCACCTGTACGGGCTGCACCCGGCGGACGACCCGTTCTGGACCGTGCTGCCGGGTGAGCCCGGCGCGGGCGCGATCTTCGACGGGGCGGTGTACGACCGGGGCGCGATGGCGGTGCACGCGGTGCGGACGGCGGTGGGGGACGAGGCGTTCTTCGCGGTGCTGAAGCGGTGGACGGCGCAGGAGCGGTTCGGGGACGCGACGATCGAGGACTTCCAGGCGCTGGCGGAGTCGGTGTCGGGGGTGGACCTGGACGAGGTGCTGCGGGTGTGGCTGTTCACGCCCGCCAAGCCGGCGGCGGGACCGGGGCACTGGGGGTACGCGGCCGACGTGGCGGGGACGGCGGGCACGGCCGGTTCGGCGGGGGCGGCGCGGGTGGTCGCCGAGCCGAAGTCGCGCCAGAAGATCGCGGAGACGCACGCGCTGCTCTCGCGCGGGGAGTGACCCGGTCGGCGCGGGACGGCTCCGGGGCCGTCCCGCGTCACCGCGCGGCGCGGATCTGGGCGAGCGCGGCCGCGGCGACGTCGATCAGCGCCTCCAGCCCGAGCTCGGAGACGGCGAGGAACAGGTCG
>NZ_JBQGCX010000475.1:0-1691 GCF_052038725.1 Actinosynnema sp. | reverse complement strand
GCCACCAGGGCTGCCAGCAGCGCCACGGGGATCAGGTCGGCCACCCGCTCGACGGTCGGGTGGCTGAGCACCCGCTCGGGCAGGGAGAGACCGGCCAGCTTGAGCACGTAGCAGCCCACGCAGGCGACCAGCACGGCGGTCCACATCAGCGACGCCCCTCCGCCGGGTCGGGTCGTCGTGCCAGCACCCCGACGAGGAGGGCCACCCCGCCGGCGGCGAGCACGGGCACGCCCGGCGCGGTGAGAGGCACCACGGACAGCGCCACAGCGGCCGCGAGGAGGCCGACGAGGACGTTGCGCCGGTCCGTCAGCCGGGGCCAGAGCAGGGCGAGGAACGCCGCCCCGACGGCGGCGTCGAGGCCGAACGTGCGCGGGTCGCCGACCGCCTCACCCGCGACCGCCCCGATCGCGGTGGCGAGGTTCCACAGGACGAAGACGGACCACCCGGTCGCCAGGAACCCCAGGCGCACGCCCTCGGTCGTGCCGCGGTTGACCGCCATCGCCGTCGACTCGTCGATCAGCACGTGGGCGGCGGTGAACCGGCGCCAGCCCCGCCACCGCAGCAGCGGCGCCATGCGCAGGCCGTACAACGTGTTGCGGGTCCCGAGCAGCAGGGCCGTGGCGGCGCCCGACATCGGCGCCCCGCCCGCGGCGACGACGCCGGCGAGGGCGAACTGGCTGGCTCCGGTGAACATCAGCAGCGACAGCGCGCAGGTCTGGGCGACGCTGAGGCCGGACGCCACCGACACCGCGCCGAACCCCACGCCGTAGGCGCCGGTCGCCAGCCCGACCGCGAGGCTGTCGCGGATGATCCCCGAGCGCTCGCTCGACGACAGGGCGGGCTCGCTCACGCCCCGAGGCTAGGTCAGGGTGCGGGCCGTGCGTGGCCCGGGGCCCGTCAGAGGTGCCGGCGGCGGACGCGGGCGGTCCGGGCCTGCTGGCGGTGGTGGAAGTCGTGGACCAGCACGAACGCCGCCGCCCCCCCCGCGGCGGCGCCGGCGAGCAGCCCGACCCTGAGGTTGAGCGGGATCTCCGGCACGGCGCCGAACCAGAGGCCGATGCCGAGGCACACGACCAGGGCAGCGAGGACGAGGACGAGCCTGTGCAGGGTGGGAAGCGGACCGAACATCTGTGGACCCCCGTGGTGTGCCGGCGAGGTAGCCGGCCCTCCCTGGTGACGCGCGTCACCAGAAAAGCAAGCAGCCAGAAGGGTGAGTTCCGGAGCGGACCAGACCGGGCTGGGCCGTCAGCCGATGGCGGTGTGGAGCCGGACCTGGCGGACGGTCGTGGTGCCGGACCCGTCGAGGTCGAGCTCGCGGTGGGCGGTGTCGGGGGCCCACCCGGCGTCGGTGAGGAACGTGCGCAACGCGTCGTCACCGGAGTTCACCCAGGTCACGGCACGGGTGAACCGGTCGGCGGCCAGCGTGTCGACCGCGGCCTGGAGCAGCCGCGAGCCGGGCCCCTACCCCCGCTCCGCGGGATCCAGCGTCACCTCGGCGAGCTCGCCGTCGACGACGGCGTCGCAGTCGGGGTCAGCGGCGGGGGAGGTCAGCGCGAAGCCGACGACCCGGTTGCGCTCGAGGGCGACGAGGACCCGGTTGCGGGCGTCGGCGGGACGCGCCAGCGCCTGGCGCCACTGCGCCGCGACGGCCTCCGTGTCGGTGGGGAGCACCTCGGGTGGCAGCAGCCCCG
>NZ_JBQGCX010000474.1:0-1959 GCF_052038725.1 Actinosynnema sp. | reverse complement strand
CGGACGCTCGCCGCGCTCCTGATCCCACCACTGCTGCTCGGCCCTGCCCCGCTCGCCACCGCGCAGGAGAGCCCGAGCGTGACGTGAGGCGTGCGCCCCGCCGACAACGCCCTGGGCAAGGCACGGCCGCACTTCGGCTACACCGCCGCGCCCGGCGCGGTGATCTCCGACGAGCTGCTCGTCACCAACCACGAGCGGCGGGCGCTGACGTTCCGCGTGTACGCCGCCGACGCCTTCACCACCTCGTCCGGGCAGCTCGACCTGCTGCCCGAGGGCACCCCGTCCGAGCACGTGGGCACGTGGGTGTCCTTCGGGCAGGGCGAGGTGACCGTGCAGGCCGGGCAGACCGTCCCGGTCCCTTTCACGGTGAGCGTCTCGACGACCGCGACCCCCAGCGACCACAGCGGTGGCGTGGTGACCTCGCTGGGCGTGGCCGACGCCTCCTCCGGCATCACCGTCGACCGCAGGCTCGGCTCGCGGGTGCACGTCCGCGTCGGCGGCGCGCTCGCGCCGTCGCTGGAGGTCCGTGACCTGACCGTCGACTACGCGGGCTCGGCAAACCCGGTCGGCGCCGGTTCGGCGAAGGTCAGCTACACCGTCGTCAACACCGGCAACACGCGGCTGACCGCGACCCAGTCGGTGCGCGTCGAAGGGCCGTTCGGGTGGCTGGGCGCGGACGCGGAGGCAGCCGCGCTCCCCGAGCTGCTGCCCGGTGAGAGCGCGACCCGCGAGGCCGTGGCGAGCGTCCTGCCGTCCGGGCGGATCACGGCGGCGGTGACGCTGGTCTCCATGGTACCCGGCGGGGCGGCGTTGGAGCCCGTAGTCGGGACCGGTGATGTGCTCGCGATCCCGTGGGCGGCGGTGGTCTCGCTGCTCCTGCGGCGCTCGGGCTGCGGGCGCGGGCGCGTCGGGCGGGTGAGGAGCGCCGGATCGCGGCGGCCGTCGACGCCGCGCTGAACCGGGACCGGGACCACAGCGTGAAGTCTCAGAGCGGGAAGTCTCAGGCCGGGCAGGGCACCGAGGCCGAGGCTGGGACCGAGGCGGAGGCTGGGACCCACGTCCGAGGGCGACGAGACGGTGAAGCCCCGGCCCAGGGCGTGATCCGAACGGCGCGGCACCGCTACCGAACGGTCGCGATGCCCGCCAGGATCAGGTTGATCCCCGCGAGGAACTGCGCTCGGTCGTCGTGCTCGACCAGGTGCGCCGCCATCCGGTGCGCGTGCGGGCGCAGCTCGGGGTCGTGCCGCCGCCACCGCTCGGCGATGGTCTCCAGGAACTCCGCCCGCTCCACCCCCTTCGGGGCGAGGCGGGCGTTGGCGGCGTTCTGCCCGGCGACGCCGAGGACGTAGTTGCCGAGCGCGGACGCGCAGTCGAACTGCGCCCGCTCGGGCACGCCCAGCGCGGCGACCAGCCCGCCGATGGCCTCGAAGACGTCCAGCAGCGCGGGCTGCCACGGTTCGCGGGCGAACTGGGCCCCGACCCAGGGGTGCGCGTCGATCGCGTCGAACAGCCCGAGCGCGAGCGCCCGGACGTCCTCCTCGGGATCCGCGCCGCCCCGCGCCCCGGCCAGGACGCGGCCGACGACGTCCTCGGTGGCCGCGGTGAGCAGCTCGTCCTTATTCGCGACGTGCCAGTAGACGGCCCCCGCGCCGGTCGCGAGCCGGGTGGTGAGGGCGCGGAACGTCAGCGCCTTCTCACCCTCCGCGTCGAGGATCCCGATCGCGGCCTCGACGATGCGCTCCTTCGAGAGCGCGTCGGCGCGCCGCCTCCCCCGCTGTGCCCCGCTCGTCATGGGCACCATCTTGACACGAGTGGAACGTCGTTCCAAACTGACGACTGGAACGTCATTCCATTGCGAACCCCCGAGGAGCACCAGATGGCACCGCAGGTCACGATCGTCGGCGCCGGCCTGGGCGGACTCACCCTCGCCCGAGTCCTCCACGTCCACGGCAACACCGC
>NZ_JBQGCX010000473.1:0-1571 GCF_052038725.1 Actinosynnema sp. | reverse complement strand
CGCCACTGTCCTTGACCGCCTCGACCAGCCGCGGCAGGTCGCGCTCGACCAGCTGGTGCTGGAGCGCGAGCGTCGCCGTGGCCACCACGACCCGCTCCCGGTGCCGCAGCGCCGGCACCAGGTAGGCCAGCGACTTGCCGGTGCCGGTCCCGGCCTGGACGAGCAGGTGGTGCCCGTCCTCCATGGCCGCCGTGACCGCCTCGGCCATCGCCACCTGGCCCGCGCGCTCCTGCCCGCCCAGCGCCGCCACCGCGGAGCCGAGCAGGTCCTTCACGGGCGGGATCTCGGGCACTGGAGAACCCTAACGGCGGCGACCGACCTCCCGGCGGCGCCGTCCCCAGGGTGGTGGTTTCGAGGCTCGTCGCTGGCGCTCCTCGCACCTCAACCACCGTGACGGTGGTTGAGGTGCGAGCGCAGCGAGCCTCGAAACCACCTAGAACTTCACGTGGTCCAGGTAGGCGTGCCCGACGGCGGCGGTGGTGAGCGGGGAGACGTCGGGGGTGTCGTTCTCGACGATGTACTCCTCCACCACGTGCTTGCGGAAGATCTTCGGGAAGTCGATGACGCCGGTGCCGAGGTCGGCCATGTCGCCGTCGGTGGCCGAACGGTCCTTCACGTGGAACTGCCGGACCGCCTGCGGCGCCGTGCGGATCACGTCCTGGGCGAAGCGGAGCGGGTCGGCGGCGCCGGAGTTCACGCCACCGGTGTAGGCCCAGTAGAGGTCGACCTCGAGGTGCACGAGCTTGCGGTCCAGCCGCGAGGTCAGCACCTCCCACGGCGTCACTCCCCCGCCCAGGTCGGTCGTGAACTCGTGCGCGTGGTTGTGGTAGCCGTAGCGCAGCCCGTAGCGGCGGGCGACCGCCGCCTCCGCGTTCATCTGGTCGGCCCACTGCTGCCAGTCCGAGAGCGCCTCAGAGGCGAGGTACGGCACGACCACGTACTTCTGGCCGAGCGTGCGGGCGTTCTGGAACTTGGTCCGGGCCTCGGCCGGCGTCGCGCTGATGCCCTCGTGGCTGGAGGAGGCGCGGAGACCCTCCTTGTCGAGCGCCGCGCGCAGCTCGCGGGCGGTCAGCCCGTAGTAGCCGGCGAGCTCGACCTTCTCGTAGCCGTACTGCGCGAGACGGTGGAGGATCGTCGGCAGCGTGGTGGCGTCGGTCGCGTCGCGCAGCGAGTACATCTGGATCGAGATGCGGTCGTGCTGGACGCCCCGCTTGGAGCCGGGCCCGCCGTGGCCGCCCCCGCGGGCCACGGCGGGCGCAGCCCCGCCGAGCACCGCGGCGCCGGCCGCCGCCCCTGCGAGGAGGGAGCGGCGGCTGGCGCCCTTGCGTGCGAGCGAGTCGCGCAGCGCGCGGTCGCCGTCAAATCCGAAACACATGTGGTGGTTCCTTTCCCGAGATGGACATGTGTGGTGGTGCGGGTGCTACTCCTTCGTGGCGAAGGCCGCGTCGAACGCCGCCTCCGGGGCGTCGAAGGCCAGGCGGCGGACGAACTCCAGGGCCTCGGGCGCGCCGACGAGGCGGTCCATGCCGGCGTCCTCCCACTCGACCGAGATCGGGCCGTCGTAGCCGATC
>NZ_JBQGCX010000472.1:0-8720 GCF_052038725.1 Actinosynnema sp. | reverse complement strand
GGCGCGGCGGGTGGACGGGGCGGGCACGAACCACACCGGACCGGACGGCAGGGGCAGCAGCGGCAGCGCGGCGGCCAGCAGCGCGCCGAGCACGGCGGCCAGGTCCCGCCGCCCGCGCTCCTTGAACGCGAGCAGCACCGCCCGCGCGGCGCCTGCGTGGTCGGCGAGTGTGAACACCGGCAGACCCCGGACGGACACGCGGCGTGGCGGTCCGAAGCCCACGAGGCACCCCGGACAGGCGACCGCGCCGCCCGAGCCGCAGCCGGGACAACGGGGTGGGAACAGCAGTTCGATCAGCACGCGTCGAGCCTGCTCCGGGGGTCCGACAATTCCACACCGGAAAACCGGGGTACCCGAGGACACGATCAGGTGAAACACCGAAGTGAGGTGAAAGTCTTTCACCATGGGATGACCGGAGGGTTCACCCCCGCCGGAGGAAGTCGCTTTAGGACCCCAGATCACAGGACGGACACGGCAATGCGCCGCCCCGCGCCGGAGGAAAAGCGGTCAGCCGGGGTAGAACACCTTGGCCGTCGACGGCAGCAGCGGACCCGGCTGCCGCCACACGTCCCCGACGTCGGCGGTGCTCCACAGCCCGCTCCGGTCCACCGCGAGGACGTTGCGCCCTGGGGCCGCGCTCACCGAGCTCACCGGCACGGTCAGGTTCGAGGTGTTGTACCGGTCGATCCGCATCCCGTCGATGTTGACCTTCGCGATCGGCCACGCGGGCAGCGCGGTGCTCACCACCAGCACGTCCGGCGCCAGCCAGTCCAGCGACAGCACGTTGGCCCCCAGCGCGCTCGCCTGGAGCGTCGTGGCGTTCTTGAGGGTCACCGACCCGTCCGGCGCCCGCACCACGGCGGCCAGCATGAGCTTGCCGTCGATCACCACCGCGACCCGCGTCCCGTCGCGGGACAGCCGCAGCCCGGTGATCTTCCCGAACACCGACAGCGAGTCCGCGTTCACCGCCGTCGCCGCCCACCCGGCGTCGGTGCGCAGCACGCGCACCACGTTCTTCCCGTCGTAGCTGGTCCACACCTCGTTGGCCCGGTCGCCCTTGCGCCCGCTGCGCACCCACGTCGGCCGCGTCATCTCGCGCGCGGTCAGCTCGACCGGGCTCAGCGCGTCGTTCAGCCCGCCGACCAGCAGCCGCACCCCGCCGCCGCTCGCGGTGGCCACCACGGCAAGCTCGCTGCCGCCCAGCGACTGCGCCGCGCTCAGCACGGTGTAGCTGCCCTGGCCCGCCGGACCGGCGATCGGCTGCCCGTCCGCGAGCCCGAGCACCCGCCCGTCGCTGACCGCGAGCCCGCGCAGCTCGGCGTCCGGCGTGGCCGATGCCTCACCGGTGTTCACGTCGGTGACCCGCCACTCGGTCTGCTCGGTGGAGATCGGCTGCCCCTCCACCATCACCTTGATCCGGGTGGTGATCACCCCGCCGAGCGACAGCACCACCTGCGCCACGATCTGCTTGGCCAGCTGCGGGGTGAGGTCGCCGACGTCCTTGAGGTCCACCTCCAGCGCCCCGTCGTCGCCCTCCTGGGTGTCCCGGCGCGCCTGGGCGGTGTTCGGGATGGCGGTGACGAGCGCGCCGCGCATCGCGTTGGCCGGGCCGCTGAGCAGCAGCTCGGTCACCCGGCGCGGGATGCTCGCGGACGGCGGGATCACGACGTAGCGCGGGTCGGGCACGAGCACGGAGAAGTCCGGCGCGTAGAAGTACAGGGTGACCCGGCGGTAGTTGGTCTGGAAGCCGTTGAGCGGCATGAAGACGCCCGTGGGCACGCTGGCGATGCGCCACTGCCCGGCCCCGTCCTTGGCCAGCTCCAGCTCCTGCAGGAACGGGCCGATGGTCTGCGCGAACGAACCGTCCTCGACGAGCCTGCCCACGTAGTTGCCCTGGAGCTGCACCTCGCGCCGGTTGGGGTCCTCGAGCTCCTCGCCGGGCACCGTGTTGAACGCGGTCTCGATGATCAACGGGGTGTTCTTGGTGTTCCACGCCTTGGCGGCCTCGGGGGTCAGGTACGCCTTGGCCTGGGCGTAGTCGCCCGCCGGGTTGCTGGTGGCGTCGACGAACCCGCGGACCAGGCTCAGCGGGTCGAGGTCCTTGACCGGCGGGGCGGCCTCCGCGGTGGCGGCGCTGCCCGCGCGCCGGTTGATCGGCGACACCGACGTCTGGGTCGGGATGGCCGCGCACCCCGACAGCACCAGCAGCACCACGAGCAGCGCGCCGAGCTTCTTCACCTGTCCTCCTCGCGCCGGGTGGCGGCGCCGTCGGTCCGGGGGGCGTCGGGTTCGGTCACGCGGTCGGGCTCCTCGGCGGGCACGGCGGCGGAGCGCTCGGCGCCCGCGCGTCCGGCGTCCGCGCGTCCGGCGTCCGGGGAGGGCCCGCCCAGGTCGGCGCGGTCCACGAGCCCGAAGTCCTCGGCGCCCACGGCGCCCAAACCGGTCTCGGCGGTCGCGGCGCTCTCGTCCACGCCCTCACCGGCCTTCGCGCGCGCCGTCCGACCACCCCGGACCACCCGCCCGACCCGGCCCGCCCGACCGGCCCGCCCCGAGCGCTCGATCCGCTCGGCCTTGTCCGCCTTCTCCGGCCGCTCGGCGCGCTCCGCCCGGCCCACCCGGTCGGCGGCCCGGTCCGCGCCGCGCTTGGCCAGCCGGGTCGCGCGCCGCAGCAGCCCGGCCCGCTCCGGCCTGGTCCGCCCGAGCGGCTGCACCGGCTGGGTGCGCTCCGCGTCCGAGGGCTCCTCGTCCGCGAGGTCCGCGTCCACCAGGTCCGCGCCGACGAGTCCGCCGTAGTCCCCGCGCGCCGCGCGCTCGTCGCGCTCGAAGCTCTCGTCCACCACGGCCCCGCCCAGCTCGTCCGGGACCACGCGGTCCGCGTCCACCGGCTGCGCGGGCTGCCAGGTGATCTCGCCCGCCGTGAACTCCACCGGCAGGACGACCTCCTCCTCCTCCTCGACCGGCGCGGGCTCGACGTCCGCCAGCTCCGGCGGCACGAGCGGCAGCGGGCTCTCGGCGAACCCGTCGCCGTGCACGCGCGGCAGGGTCAGCCGGAACACCGCGCCGTGCCCGCGCTCGCCCCACGCCTGCAACCAGCCGCCGTGCAGCCGCGCGTCCTCCAGGCTGATCGACAGCCCGAGGCCGGTGCCGCCGGTGCGGCGGTTGCGGGACGGGTCGGCGCGCCAGAACCGGTTGAACACCAGGTCGGCCTCGCCGGAGCGCAGCCCGACGCCGTGGTCCCGCACCGTCACCGCGATCGCGTCACCCGACCCGCGCAGGGTCAGCTCGACGGGCAGCCCCTCGCCGTGGTCGATCGCGTTGGCCAGCAGGTTGCGCAGGATGCGCTCGACCCGCCTGGCCTCGATCTCGGCGGTGACCTCGTGCTCGGGCAGGTCCAGCACGACGGGCGTGCCGCTGCTGTTGGCGATGGCGCGCACCGAGTCGTGCGCCCGGCGCGCGAGCACCCGCACGTCCACCAGCTCCGGCGAGAGCTCCTCGACGCCCGCGTCGAGCCTGCTGATCTCCAGCAGGTCCCCGAGCAGCGACTCGAACCGGTCCAGCTCGTCGACCAGCAGCTCGGTGGAGCGGGCCAGCCCGGACGGGAACTGCTCGCGGGAGGCGTGCAGCACGTCGGCGGCCATCCGCACCGTGGTCAGCGGGGTGCGCAGCTCGTGCGACACGTCCGAGGTGAACCGGCGCTGGAGCTGGCCGAACTCCTCCAGCTGGTGGAACTGCCGCTGGATGCTCGCGGCCATCTCGTTGTAGGACTGGGCGAGCCTGGCCACGTCGTCCTCGCCGACGACGGGCATCCGCTCGTCCAGGCTGCCCTCCGCGAACCGCTCGGCCACCTCGGCCGCGTGCCGGACGGGCCGCACCACCTGCCGGGTGACCAGGTTGGCGATCGCCGCGAGCAGTAGGAGCAGCACGACGCCGCCGACGATCAGGGTGTTCTGGGCGAACTCGGCGGTGGTCTGCTCGCTGGTCAGCGGGAACAGCAGGTAGAGCTGCATGGACCGGGCCGACGAGGTCACCGGCATCCCGACGACCAGGAACGTGGTGCGCCCGCTGTCGCGCTCCACGGTGCTGATCTGGGTGCCGCTGCTGCCGCGCTCGACCAGCTCGCGCAGGCTCACGGGCACGTCGCGCCACGGTCCGACCGCGTTGAGCTGCCCGTCCGAGCCCGCGAACGCGGAGTCGGCCAGCACCGGCTCGAACGCGCCCGCCCCGGACGCGGCGGCCTCCTGCGTCGTGCCGGTGGCGTTGATCTTGTTGAGCGCGGTGGTGAACCGGGCCTTGACGCTGTCCGGGCCGGGGTTCAGCCCGAGCAGGTCGGGCTGGACCGCGGCGGCGCTGGCGTCCGCCTGGCGGGTGGCGGCCTCGGTCTTGGCGTCCAGGAGCTGCTTGACGATCTGCTCCTGCAGGACCATGCCGAGCACGAACACCACGGCCGACGACAGCGCGAGGGTGCTGACCACCACCCGCAGCTGCATCGACCGGCGCCACACCTCGCCGAAGCGCACGACCTGCCGACGCGCGCGCTCGACCGCCCGGCGCGCCTCGCGCGCCACCGGGTCGAGTAGTCGCGTCCGCATCACGGCCGGGACCCGCGCCCCGCCACGCCGTCGATCACGGAGGGCCCGCCTTGTACCCGACGCCGCGCACGGTCAGGACGACCTCGGGGTGCTCGGGGTCGCGCTCCACCTTGGAGCGCAGCCGCTGCACGTGGACGTTGACCAGGCGGGTGTCGGCGGCGTGCCGGTAGCCCCACACCTGCTCCAGGAGCACCTCGCGGGTGAACACCTGGCGCGGCTTGCGGGCCAGCGCGACCAGCAGGTCGAACTCCGGCGGGGTGAGCTGGATCGGGCGACCCTCGCGCAGCACCGCGGGGCCGGGCACGGCGATGGTCTGGTCGCCGATCTGGAGCACCGCGGCCGGTTCGGCCTCGGTGCGGCGCATCCGGGCGCGGATGCGCGCCACCAGCTCCTTGGGCTTGAACGGCTTGACGACGTAGTCGTCGGCGCCGGACTCCAGGCCCAGCACCACGTCGACGGTGTCGCTCTTGGCCGTCAGCATGACGATCGGGACGCCGGACTCCGAGCGGATCGCCTTGCAGACGTCGATGCCGTTCATGCCCGGCAGCATCAGGTCCAGCAGGACGAGGTCGGGTTTGAGCTCGCGCAGCGCGGGGAGCGCACGGGCGCCGTCGGCGACCACGGCCGTGTCGAACCCCTCGCCCCGCAGCACGATGGTCAGCATCTCCGCCAGGGCGGGGTCGTCGTCCACCACGAGCACGCGTGCCTTCATGGTGAACATCGTCCCACTACCCGCGCGCTTCTCCCGCACCGCCCAGCGCTCATCGCCGCTGGTCGTCACCCGGTCCCGGTCCGTAACCAGCGCTCGCCGCCGATCCACCCGCCCACCTCAGCCGTTGCCTCGCCCGTCAGGGAGCTGATCGGCCCAGCGGTCACGTTTCGTTACTCCCCCGCCCGGAGGAGGGTCGAACGGTCAGGCGAGCAGGTCGGCGATCTCGGCGACGCCCAGCTCGGCGGCGGGCACCGAGCCGTCGACGGCGCGCCACGGCGAGAGCCAGGAGGCGGCGGCGAGCCCGTCGTAGACCTCGCCGCAGCGGCGCTGGAGGCCGCCGTCGGACTCGTAGGCGTCGCGGCCCCGGTCGGCCTCGGTGGCCTCGCGGTGGGCGGCGCGCTGCTCGGCGACGGCGGCCGGGACGCGCAGCAGCAGCTGCAGTTCGGGCAGCGGCAGCTCGAAGCGGTCGACCTCCAGCGCGCGGACCCACGCCACGAACTCCCCGTCCGGCCCCTGGCGCAACCGCGCCGCGCCGTAGGCCGCGCCGGAGGCGATGTAGCGGTCCAGCAGCACCACGTCGTGGGAGGCCAGGTCGGCGCGCAACTCCTCGCGGGCGCCACGCCGGTCCAGCGCGTACAGCAGCGCCATGCCGCGCACCTCGTCCACCAGCGGGCCCAGCTCCCCGTACAGGGCCGCGCGCACCAGGTCAGCGTGCACGTCCCGGCCGTAACGGGGGAACGCCCCCGTGGTCACGCGCGCGCCGCGCGAGACCAGCTCGGCGGTGAGCGCCCCGGTCAGGGTCCGCTTCCCGGCGCCGTCGAGACCTTCGACCACCACGAGTCTCCCCACGCGACCACCCTACGGCGCGGCCCCCCTCGGCCGTTCGGCGGCACGCGGCGGGTGGGGGCCTGCGGGGCGCGCGCTCCCCGCGACCGGCGCCACCGGGCGTTTTCCCGCCCCGCGACCCTCGCAGGAACCGCTCCACCGCCCTTTCGGCGGCACACATCCACCATATGGGTGAACAGAGATCCTTTCGGTCACCGTAATGAGTGACTACGGTGAACCCAACTCACCGTGTGAAGGGGTGGTGCCGCGTTGAGCGCGGAATCGGGACACGCCAGGCCCCTCGCGGAGCCCGACGCCCACTCCACCGGGGGACTGCCGGACGCACTGGTGGAAACGCTGCGCTACGGGCCGTTCCACCGGGCGTTGCACGACGCGATCGCGCACCGGGGCCTGTCACTCGCACGGTTGCGCGCGCACCTGGAACAGCTGGGTGTTCAGGTGGGCCAGTCCACGCTGAGCTACTGGCAGCGCGGGCTGCGCCACCCGGAGGTGCCCAGGGCCATCCCGACCGTGCGCGCCCTGGAGAGCGTGCTGCGGCTGCCCACCGAGTCGCTGGTGAAGCTGATCGGCAACCGCCCGCAGCCCCGGCTCCCCCGCTCGGCCCCCTCGTTCTCGGGGCTGGCCACCGCGTGGGTGCAGACCGCGCCGCTGCTGGCCGAGTTCGAGGCGGTGCCGGAGAGCGCCCGCGCGAACGCCGACCTGGAAGTGCTGTCCGTGCACGACACGATCGTGGTCGGCTCGTCCCGCGAGCAGCGGAGCATCACCACGCGGCTGGTGGTGCGGGCGCTGCGGGCCGGACCCGACCGGTACCTCGCGGTGCACCAGGGCGACGAGGGCTGCCTGATCGACAACGCGCTGGTGCGCCCCGCCGAGGGCTGCCGCCAGGGCCGGGTGCGCAGGCAGAGCGCGTCGCGCGGGCTGGCGTTCGAGCTGCTGTTCGACCGCAGGCTCGCCGAGGGCGAGGAGCACGTCTTCAGCTTCACCGTCGTGGACGACAGCGGCGGCCCGACGCCGGGGCACCACCGGACGTTCCGCGAGCCGTGCCGGGGCTACCTGCTCCAGCTGGCGTTCCACCGCAGGGCGCTGCCCGCGCGGTGCACCAAGCAGTTCCGGCAGGACGCCGACGCCACGCCGGTCGAGGTGGACGAGCTGGTGTGCGGGCTCGGCGGGGTGGTCAGCGCGTACTTCTGCGACGTCGGGCCGGGGCTGGCGGGCGTCGCCGTCGAGTGGACCTGAGCGGGTCCGCGGGGACCGGCGGACGGCCGGGGGTGAGCCCGACCGCCGCACCGGGTGCCGGTCAGTAGCGGTAGTGCTCGGGCTTGTACGGCCCCTCGACGTCCACGTCGATGTACTCGGCCTGGTCCTTGGAGAGCTTGGTCAGCTCCCCGCCGAGTGCTTCGAGGTGGATGCGGGCGACCTTCTCGTCGAGCTTCTTGGGCAGCCGGTAGACCTCGCGGTCGTACTCGGTGTGCTTGCCGAACAGCTCGATCTGCGCGATCACCTGGTTGGAGAAGGTGTTGGACATCACGAAGCTCGGGTGACCGGTCGCGTTGCCCAGGTTCAGCAACCGCCCTTCCGAGAGCACCAGGATCGAGTGCCCGTCCGGGAACACCCACTCGTCGACCTGCGGCTTGATGTTGATCCTGCGCACACCGGGGAACCGGGCCAGCCCGGCCATGTCGATCTCGTTGTCGAAGTGCCCGATGTTGCCCACGATCGCCTGGTGCTTCATCGCCGCCATGTGCTCGACGCGCACCACGTCCTTGTTGCCCGTGGTCGTGATCACGATGTCGGCCTTGGGCAGCGCCGACTCCAGGGTCTGCACGTCGTAGCCGTCCATCACCGCCTGCAACGCGCAGATCGGGTCGATCTCCGTCACCACGATCCGCGCGCCCTGCCCGCGCAGCGACTCCGCCGCGCCCTTGCCCACGTCCCCGTACCCGCAGATCACCGCGACCTTGCCACCCATGAGCACATCGGTGCCCCGGTTGATCCCGTCGATGAGCGAGTGCCGGATGCCGTAGCGGTTGTCGAACTTCGACTTCGTCACGGCGTCGTTGACGTTGATCGCCGGGAACAGCAGCTCACCCGCGGCGGCCAGCTGGTACAGGCGCATGACACCGGTCGTGGTCTCCTCGGTCACCCCGCGGATGCCCTCGGCGATCTTCGTCCACTTGCCGGAGTCGGACGCCAGCGAGTTGCGCAGCGTCTCCAGGACCAGGGTCCACTCCTCCGAGTCGTCCTCGGAGGCCGCGGGCACGACGCCGGCCTTCTCGTACTGCGCGCCCTTGTGCACCAGCAGCGTGGCGTCGCCGCCGTCGTCCAGGATCATGTTCGGGCCCTGCCCGTCCGGCCAGGTCAGCATCGACTCCGCCGTCCACCAGTACTCCGAGAGCGACTCGCCCTTCCAGGCGAACACCGGCACGCCCCCTGGCTCCTCGACGGTGCCGTGCGGGCCGACCACGACGGCGGCGGCGGCGTGGTCCTGGGTGGAGAAGATGTTGCAGGAGGCCCAGCGGACCTCCGCGCCGAGCGCGACGAGGGTCTCGATGAGCACGGCGGTCTGCACGGTC
>NZ_JBQGCX010000471.1:0-3254 GCF_052038725.1 Actinosynnema sp. | reverse complement strand
GCGCCCTGACCGGTCGCACCCGAGCCACCCGCGCCGCCCGCGCCCGCGGGGGCCTGAGCGTCGGTCTCGGTGTTGATGCCCGCGAACTCCTGGTTGTTGCTGTCGTCGGTCTGGGCGTGGTCCTGGGCCGTGGCCTGGATGCCGCCCGCGACCTTGCCCATCGTCATGGAGATCTTGTCGAGGTGCATCCCGCCCTTGGCGGAGGAGACGTTGAACCGCTCCACCGCCTCGGCGCCGACCTGCCCGAAGGCGTTGCCGGACAGGGAGGCGCCGGTGATCGCGGCGGCGATCTCCTTGTAGCTGCTGCCGAGGTCCTCGGCCTGCTTGCGCAGGGTCTCCATGTCGGACTGGTTCATGGAGAACCCGGAGCCCGCGCCACCGGAGTCGCTCGTCGGGGCCGGGCGTCGGGACATCACGTGCATCTTCTGCATCTGCTGTTCGGTCGTGGACATCGCTGTGCTGCCTCCGCGGGGCGCAGGGAGAGGGTGGGGACGGGGTGAGGTGGTCGGCGCTCGGCCGCGTCAGCTCCTAGCCGTTCTCCACCTGCCGCTGCTCACGGGTCCACGCCTGGGTGGGGCGCAGCGGCTCGGCCTGCTGGGCCGGGACCGACATGTGGGTGGGCTGCAGGGGCTGCTGCCGCTGGTAGGCCGGGGTGCCCTGGTGCATGGGCTGCAACGGCTGCACGGGCTGCTGGTACGCCGGGGTGCCCTGGTGCATCGGCTGGAGCGGCTGCACGGACTGCTGGTACGCCGGAGTGCCCTGGTGCATCGGCTGCAGCGGGTGGTGCGCGGGGGTGCCCTGCTGGGTCGGCTGCAGCACGTGGTGCGCCGGAGTGCCCTGCTGGGTCGGCTGCAGCGGGTGGTAGGCCGGAGTGCCCTGCTGCGTCGGCTGGAGCACGTGGTGCGCGGGGGTGCCCTGCTGCCGCTCGACCGCGTGCATCTGCGAGTGCTCGGCCCGCTGCATGGGCTCGAGCGGCTGCATCCGCTCCCCCACCATCCTGGGCTCCAGCGCGTGCATCCGCTCCACGCCCACCCTGGGCTCCAAAGCGTGCATCCGCTCGGCCGCCATCTTCGGCTCCAGGGGCTGCATCATCCGCCGCTCGCCCGCCTGCATGGGCTCCAGCAGCGCGCCCTGCCGCAGCTCGCCCCGCTCCATCGGCTGCAGCAGCCCCTGCCTGGACTGGAGCAGGCCCTGCTTGGGCTCCAGCGCGGCCTCGTCGTCGGCGAACCTCGGGCGCGGCGCGTTCATCCCGGACGGGTTGGTGGTGCCCTCGGCGGTCATGCCGCGCGGGGCGTTGGGCAGGGTCGGGCTGGTCTCGCCCTCGACCATCATGCCGCGCGGGGCGTTCGGCAGGGTCGGGCTGGTCGTGCCCTCGGCCGTCATGGCGCGCGGGGCGTTGGCCAGGGACGCGGTGGTCGTGCCCTCCTCCGCGTTCGGCATCCGCGCAGCCAGGCGGCCGGTCGCGGTGGCGTTGTCGGAGACGTCGTCGTACCGCTCCCACTCCTTGCTGACCTGGTCGGACAGCTGGTCGAGCTTGCCCATCCGCTCGGCCTGGCGGCCCATGGCCTCCTTGAGCTGGTCCATGCGCCCGGAGATGTCCTGGCCGACCTGGGTGGCGGCGTCCACCACCGAGGCCAGGAAGATCGGGATCGAGGCGCCGAAGGTCAGCGGGGCCATGACGTAGGCGGCGACGGCGGCGGGGGCCAGCGAGTCGGAGAACCGGCTGACCTGGTCGATGACGCCCGCGCGCATCCCCTCGACCATCTTGCCGGTGGCCTCGACGACCACGCCCTTCTGCGCGACCGCGTTCGCCATCGAGTCCAGCTCGCCGCCGAACTTGTCCATGCTGCCCTTGAAGGCCTCCATGGACTCGCCGGTCCAGCCCTGCGGGTTGCCCAGCTGCTCGCGCTGGGTGTTCGACAGCTCGCGCATCCGCTCGGACGCGGTGCGGTAGGCGTCGGCGGTGGCCTGGACGCTGCCCTTGTCGGTCTGCAACTGGTCGATCGGCTCGCGCAGGAACGCGACGTAGTCCATCGTCCACCCGGCGACCTGGGCCAGGCTGGCGAACGGGTCGGCGGGCGCGGCGACGTTGCCGGTGGGCGTGAAGGCCTCCGGCTCGGCGGCGGCGTCCTTGCCGATGGACTCGATCTCCGGGTTGACATCAGCCCCGTTAGCCGCGCCGGCCACCCTCTTCGCCACGACCATGGCGGCGGTCGCGGTGGCGGTAACTTCTGCGGTGGCTTCTGCCATGAGCAGGACCTTCCTCGGGGCATCTCGTCTCGCGCCGGCGTGGCGCAGGGAACCGGCACTTCGGTATGGGTGTTCACCGCACAGTAGAGGGACGCCGCCAACGTGCCGCCAACGCGACGCCAACGATCACGGGTGGCGGGTGGTGAGCGGGGAACGGCCGGTGACGGGCGGGTTTCGGGCGGGCGGACGGCGGTGGTCGGGCGTCAGGGGGGTGGTTCTCGAGCCCTTGCGATCGCCCGGTGCCCCCTCCCCGCCGTCGCGCGGCTGCGCGCTCCGCGACCGGGTGCCTCCGGCTGGTGGTGACGTTCCATGTCGACCACTACGTGCACGAGGCGCTGCGGGCGGGGCTGGTCGGCGGGGTGTGACGCGGGGCGGGTGGTGGCCCGCCCCGGCTCGGTCACGCGCGGGGGTCACCGCCGAACAGGTCACGGCCGGAGAAACCGGGGTCGGGGTTGTCGGGGCGGTCACCGGCGGAGGTCTGCGGATCGGCGTTGGGCACCGGGTTGGCCGGGGTGTGGCCGGTGGGGATCGGACTGGGGTGACTCGGACCGGCAGGAGACGGGCCGGCGGGGACCTGGCTGCTGGGGATCGGGCCAGCGGGGGACGAGCCGGCGGGGCTCGGTCCTGCGGGAGACGGGCCGGCGGGGGCCGGGGTGGCGGGGGCCGGGGTGGCGGGGATCGAACCGGCGGGGACCTGCCGGACAGTGGCCTGACCAGCGGACATAGGACCACCAGGCACGCCGGGGACCCGCGAGCCGGGGTTGCGCGTTCCGGGGAAGGACGCTCCGGGAACTCGCTTGCCAGGGCTCAGCGTTCCGGGGTTCGGCACGCCGGGAACCCGTGCGCCGGGGTTGAACGTCCCGTGGTGCGGCGCACCCGGAACCCTCGCACCGGGGTTGAGCGTCCCCGGATTCGGCACACCGGGAGCGAACGTGCCGCTGTTCGGCATCCCACCGCCGGGCGCCCCGCCTCCGGTCATCCAGGTGCCGGACAACCCGCTGCCC
>NZ_JBQGCX010000470.1:0-1557 GCF_052038725.1 Actinosynnema sp. | reverse complement strand
GGATCAGGGCGTCGCGCCCACCACGCAGCTGTAGCCGATCTCGAGCGCGCCGCCGGCCGGTAGCGTCGGCACCACCAGTCCCGCGCCCTGCAGCGCGCCGATGGTCGGCGAGGCCGGGCACACCGCGCCGCCGCTGGCGCTACACGACAGCGTCGCCGCACTGCAGTCCAGACCGTCCACCGCGGGGTCGCGCACCACCGCCCCGCTGCCATCCACGCCGTCCAGGTGCTCGACGCGCAGGGTGTAGCCCACGCTGTCGCCGTCGGTCGCGGCGTCGGTCGAGGCGGTCTTCTCGATCGCCAGATCGAGATCGTCGTCGATCAGGGTCCAGGTCGCCTGGGCGATCGCCGCCGCGCCGCAGGTCTGGGTGGAATTGAGCAGGTAGTCGTCGGGACTCGGCTGCAGGGTCAGTTCCACGGTGCGATCGCCGTCGACGATCGCGTTGCCCAGTGCCACCAGCCCGAGCGGTCGCACGGTGTCGCCGTCGTAGGTGCCTCTCGGCACCAACACGCTGAAGCTCGTGCCGCCGCCGGGGGTGGTGTAGTCGGTGCCCAGCTCCGCGGTGCCGCCGGTGACCGCCACCTCGATGTTGAGATCGGTGTCGAGGGTGCCGACGATGCGCAGCACCGGCACGCCGTCGGCGGTGCCTTCCACGGTCTCGAAGCCGGTGCCGGTGAGCTCGATGAACGGCTTGAGGAAGACCTGGATGTCGTCGAGGAAGTTGCCCGTGGTGGCCGCGCCCGACAGTGCCTCGAAGCCGATGTTGGTCACCCCGCCGGCGCCGTTGTAGCCGAACCGGCCCTGGTAGTCGCGCCAGCCGTCGGGGCCGGCGGCGGACGTGGCACTGCCCTGGGACACGGTGAGGACGCCGCCGCTGCCGGTGTTGGTGGTGCCCACGTGGACGATGGGCGCCGTGTCCAGCAGGAAGCGCATCTGGTCCTGCGTGGTGGCACTGGCACGGCCGCGATGGCTGAAGCTCCAGCGCACCACGTCGCCGGGCACCAGGCAGACGTTCTGCGAGATGCGCGAGAGGAAATGCGCGTTCAGTTCGGCCAACTGCGAACCGGTGCGCGCGTTGACCGTCAGCCCGGCGTTGGTGCGCGGCGTGCGCCACAGTTCGAGGATGGGGGCGCTGGCCGTGCTGAAGCCCGGCGGGACCACGCAGCCACCGACGTTCTCCTGCGCGTAGGGCTGGTGGTTGGTCGTCCACCCCGGCACGAACTGCTGGTCGATGTAGACCCGGCAGCCGGTGGTCTGCAGGTTCGGCTCTTCGAAGCTGAGGTTGATGAAGCTGCGCTGGATTGCACTCACCCCGACCTGGGCGGACGCGCCGGGCGCGGCGAAGGCGGCCAGCACGGCGACCAGGGCGGTGACCGGCAGGAGGCCCGGCTGGCGGGCGGCGGCGGTGTGGAGATGTTTCATGTTCGAACCCTTGCGTATCCGGTGCGGGGCGCGCGTGGCGCCGGGCGTCAGTAGCTGCCCACGAAATTGACGAACCAGCCCTTGTGGTCGTAGTCGAAGTCGGTGAGGTCGTCGCTGAAGTCGGTGAAGTTGTAG
>NZ_JBQGCX010000469.1:0-1665 GCF_052038725.1 Actinosynnema sp. | reverse complement strand
GCGAGAAGAGGTGCCCCGCTGGTTGATCCGCAGCGGTGACGAGCCAGCGATCGCCTGCTACGCGGCGCACCTGGACGGGAAGATCCTCCGGGTTCCCCTGCTGCGGACCTCGCACCACCGGTTGTCCGACACGATCGCGCGCCAACTCCTCTGGTTGCTGCGCCGCGATGCGCGAAAACACGGCGCTCAGGTCATCGACATCTCCGACCGGCACACCGACGAAGTAACCGCCCGCGCGATGTCGTCGGCCCCCTTCCACGAGCACGACGGCCACCAGTACGCGTGGGTGGTCCACGTGTGCGGGACGAACCAGGAAATCGATCTGGCCGCTGACGCGGCACGGGAGCTGGTCGGCTTGGGCAGGGGTCCTCTGCTGCGTCCCGGCCTGCCCGCGCGTACCGCCTCCGAGGTCGAACGATCCTTGTGGCCCGCCAAGCTGACCGACAGCGAACTGCCGCACTACGTCATCCCAGTCCAACCCAGGTGGAGCAGCGATCTGCTGGGACACCCGCTCCAGCTCACCTCCCGCCGGATCGAGCTCTCCCTCGGGCGAGGACAGGTCTACTACCGGTCAGCGGACAACCTGCTGACTGCACCCGCGCGAATCATCTGGCGTGTCAGCAAGGGGCGTCACACCGCTGCGGAGATCATCGGCACGTCCTTCCTCGACACGATCACGACCGGTACCCCGAAACGCCTGCACGCGACCTTTGAGCACTACGGCGTCCTGGACCTCGACCAGCTCGAGAAGCAGGCCGATGGCAAGCAGCTGATGCAGGCACTTCAGTTCTCCGACACAGAACTGTTCGAGCGCCCCATCTCGACGAGAACCTACGAGCAGCTCAAAGCCCGGCACGGCGGACCGGAGAACTTCCCCGGTCCTCGTTCAATCACGCCAGAGCTGTTCGCCGCCCTGTACAAGGCGGGCAACGAGTGACCTCGGTCACCGCCAACAGGCAGGCGCTGGACCTCTGTTCGGCCGCGTGCATGGATAAGGTCCATGCCATGATCACGGCACCAGCGCCCGAAGACGAGCACCACCCCGCTCTGCGCCCCTTGCTGGTGTCGCTCCGCCCGAGGTTCGCCGAGGCCATCCTGGACGGGTCGAAGACCGTCGAGCTGCGCCGTACCAAGGTATCCGCACCACCCGGCACGCTCCTCGTCCTCTACTCCAGCTCACCCGTGATGGCGGTGGTCGGGGTGGCGACCCTGGCCGATCGGGACACCGCCAGCCCTCCGACCATCTGGCGTCGACACCGTGGCAAGGTCGGGCTCTCCCAAGCCGAGTTCTCGGCTTACTTCGCGGGAGCCGAGCAGGCGACCGCCCTGTCCATCACCGCTCCCAGGGCGTTGGAAGAGCCCCTTCCCCTTGCACTGCTGCGAAAGGGCTGCACGTTCCAGCCACCGCAGAGCTACCGGTACCTCACCGACGACGACCCGGCACCGCTCACCGAGCTCGCGATGTCCTGGGCGGTCTGAAGCAGCGCACTCCCACGCCGAACACGCGGTATCGGGCTGCACTCAGAACGTCCTAGCCGCCCAATCCGCCAACTCACGCTGCGCCGCCGTCGAGTCCCCGGTCCCCGTGGTCACCAGCGCGAAGTGCACCCCCGCCCCAGCCCGCAGCAGCACCCGGTTGACCCCGCCGACCCCCCGCTCCCGCCC
>NZ_JBQGCX010000468.1:0-2065 GCF_052038725.1 Actinosynnema sp. | reverse complement strand
CCTGGGGCACCGGCACCGCCGCCCCGCTGACCGCCAGCGACACCGCGACCCCGCGCCGCTCGGCGACGTCCACGCACGCGGTCACCTCGTGCACCAGCGGGTCGGGCACGTCGTCGTTCTCGGCGAACAACCTGCGCAGCTGGGTCGCGGCGAGCGAGCAGCGCAGCCGGGTGTCCGCGTCGCGCGGGTCGAGCACCCCGTCGGCGAGGTCGGCGAGCAGCGGCAGGGTCGCGCCGAGCTGGCCCGCGAAGCCCGCGCGCAGGTCCAGCTCGGACTGCCTGGCGAGCGCGGCGCGGGTGGCGGCGCGCTCCTGCTCGGCGGCGGCCTCGGCGGCCTGGCGGGAGCTGCGGTGCAGCACGCGGGTGATCCACAGGATGGCGAGCTGGAAGCTGGTGACGCTGAGCAGCACCGCGCCCGCCGCGCCGATCTCGACCCGCTTGGGCAGGTCGGCGAGCACGAACTGCACGACGCTGTCGACCACGTGCGCGGCGAACGCGCACAGCAGCAGCGGCACCCGGTCGAGCAGCAGCAGGAGCAGGTGCCAGCCGACCAGCCCGAACGACCAGTGCGGCGCCTGGAAGTGGCCGCCGTCCGGCAGGGCCGCGGTCGCGGTCACCGAGGACGCGAGCACCACGACCACGCCGAGCGCCACCACCGGCGTCGGCAGCGGGCGGCGGGGCGCGACCCACACCGCGCACAGGAGCACGACGGCGGAGAACGCCGCGTAGGCCACCCACGCCGTCGGGGCGTGGTCGTGCACCAGCAGCGGCGGCAGGCACAGGCCGAACTGGAGCACGCCGGTGACGCACAGCAGCAGCAGGCGCACGTTGGCGACCACCCGGTCGGCGACCTCCTGCGGTGGCGGCGGGGCCTCAGCCACGGGTGTCCTCCCCGTCCCAGGTCAGCCGCACGAGGGTGCCCGCGCCCGGCCGCGAGCGCACCTCTGCGCGCCCGCCGACGGCGGCCATCCGCTCTACCAGCGAGCCTCGGATGCCGCGCCGGTGCCCCGGCACCGCGCCGGGGTCGAACCCGCGCCCGTGGTCGCGCACCTCCACCAGCACCCCGCCGCTCCCCCGCGCCCGCACCACCAGCTCGGCGGACTCGACGCCCGCGTGCCTCTCCACGTTCACCACCGCCTCGCGCACCGCCCTGACCAGCGCCAGCGCCACCCCGGTCGGCACGAGGGCGTCCTCGAACCGGGTGTCGAACCGCACCGGGCCGCGCTCGACGAGCGCCCGCAGCGAGGACCCGACGTCCACCACCCCGCCCGCCTCGCCGCCGCCGGGCGCGGTGAGCACGGCGAGGTCGCGCCGCGCGTAGCCTGCGACCTCGTCGGGGTCGCCGCCGTGCACCGCGACGACCAGGAACGTCGCCGACGCGGTGTCGTGCAGCAGCGCCAGGTACTCGCGCTCCTGCCTGCGCCGCTGCACCGCCAGCGCCTCGGCCCGCTCCAGCGCGGCCCGCTCGGCGCGCAGCCGGTCGACGCGGCCGGTGGAGCGCCGCAGCAGCTCGAACGCCAGCCGCGCCAGCACGCACTCGACCACGACCCGCAGCACCGCCGCGCCACCGCCCTCGCCGCCGACCAGGTAGACGGCGAGCAGGGCGGCGGTCGCGGGCACGGTCACCTTCGGCGACCACTCCCACTGCAGGGTGATCGCGGTGGTGGTGAGGACGTTGAGGGCCCACTGGCTCGACGGGTCCTGGGTGGCGCACACCGCGCCCGCCCGCGCGACGGCGAACACGAACGCCAGCGCCGCGCCGCGCCCGGTGACCGCGCTCCAGCAGTCCACGACCGCGCCGAGCAGCACCAGGCCGAACAGCGCGAACGCCAGGGGCAGGCGCGCGTCGGGCACGGACAGCACGCCGAACGAGCTCAGCAGCACCAGCCCGACGCCGCGCACGGGTCCGGCGACCCTGGCGACGACGTCGAGGACGTCCCCCTCGACCTGGCCGGGGGCGGGACGGGCGCGCCCGGTCACGCGGCCGGGGTCCGTTCGGGGCGGGTCCACGCGGCGCCGGACACCGGGGCGCGCGCCCCGTGAACGACAGCGGCGACGCTGCGCGG
>NZ_JBQGCX010000467.1:0-1840 GCF_052038725.1 Actinosynnema sp. | reverse complement strand
GGACGCGGGCCTGGCCGCCGGTGTGGCCAGCGGGAGCACGGTCGGGCCGGACCGGGCGGCCATCGCCGAGGCCATGGCGGCCGCCCGCGCGCACTGCGAGGACGCTCGGGTCGACCTGCCCTTCCCGGACCCGAGGTGAGGGGCTGGGTGACGCGCGGGAACGTCGCCGCGCGGGAGGAGCGGGGCACGTGGCTGTCAGCGGCCGTCGACCTGGTCAAGGTGCACCGGCGGGGCGGGAGCGAGGCCCGGGCCCTGGACGGGGTCACGGTCTCCTTCGAGGCCGGGCGGTTCACGGCCGTCACGGGCGCGTCCGGGTCGGGTTCGTGTTCCAGGCGCTCAACCTGCTGCCGCAGCTGAGCGCGGAGCGCAACATCACGCTGCCGCTCGGCCTGGCCGGGCGGTCCGTCGACCGGGAGCTGTTCGAGCACCTGGTCGAAGTGCTCGGCCTCGGTGACCGGGTGGGGCACCGGCCGGGGGAGCTGTCCGGCGGGCAGCAGCAGCGGGTGGCGCTGGCGCGGGCGCTGATCGGGCGGCCCGACGTGGTGTTCGCGGACGAGCCGACCGGCAACCTGGACTCGCGTTCCGGCGGTGAGGTGCTGGCGTTCCTGCGCGAGTCGGTGCGGGAGTTGGGGCAGACCGTGGTGACGGTGACGCACGACCCCGTGGCGTCCTCGTACGCGGACCAGGTTGTCTCGCTCGCGGACGGGAGAGTGGTGCGGGACCGGGACGACGCCCCGTCCCGGCGTCGGGACGGCGGGGTGGCGCGGTGAGCAGGCGGCTCGACGCCAGCGTGCTGCGCACCCAGCTCGCCGGAGTCGTCCGCGCGCCCCTGCGGCCGGTGCTCACCGGGTTGCCGGTGCTGGTCGCGGCGTTCTTCGCCTGCGGCGCGGTGCTGGGCCAGGCCGTCGCCGAGCGGGCGGTGCTGGACGGGCTCGGCGGCACGCCCGCCGGGGTCGAGCGGGTGCGCGCCACGCCCGGAGTCGCCGAGGTCCAGCCGAGGGTGAGCGCGGGGGCGGTGCTCGCCGGCGCGGCCGACCGGTACCTCGGGCTCGAGGCCGATCCGGGGGACGGCCCGCTGTCGCTGGCGCGGGTGGTGGAGGGGCGCTACCCCGGTGCGGCCGACGAGATCGCGGTCAACGAGGTCGCCGCGGCGGGCTACGGCCTCAAGCCGGGGGACCGGACGACCCTCGTGCTCCCGGTCGGCGACGGCGGGCAGCGCGCCGCCGAGGTGCTGGTCACCGGGAGTAGTCCGAGTGGTGGGGGACAAGCTGGAGACCGCGTACGCGCCCACCGACGTCATCACCTCGCTGGTGGACCTGCCCGCCGGGGACGGGTGGTGCTCGCGGCTCGACGTGCGCCTCGCGGACGGGGCCGATCCCGGTGCGCTCACGGCGGAACTCGCCGCCGTGACGGGGGTCGACGGCGAACCGGTGCGCGTCCAGACCGGGGACGCGGCGCGGCTGGCGGAGGCCCGCGCCGCGACCGGTGACGTGGACGACCTGTTCGCGGGCGTCGCCCTGTTCGTCGGCATCTCGATGGTCGCCGCCGCGCTGGTGGCCGCCTCCGGGTTCCGCGTGGTGTTCTCCCAGCGGCTCAAGCAGTTGGCGCTGCTGAGGGTCGTCGGCGCGCACCGGGGGCAGCTGATGCGGGCGCTGGTCGTCGAAGGCGTGGTGGCCGGAGGAGTGGGCGCCGTGACGGCCGTGGTCGTCGTACTGCTGGCGCGCGAGCTGCCCGGACCGGGGAGCACCGGGTACGACCGGGACGCCGGGCTGGTCGCGGTCGTGGCGGTGCTGGTGTTCCTGGCCCTGCTGCTCCTGGGACCGCTGGTAGTGCGCCCGGT
>NZ_JBQGCX010000466.1:0-7870 GCF_052038725.1 Actinosynnema sp. | reverse complement strand
CGGGCCCGGCGGTGATCGGCCCCGTGGTGACCGGCCCTGCGGCGGGCGCGGTCGTGGTGGGCGCGGTGGTCGCGGGGGACGTGCCGATCGGCCCGGCGGTCGTCGTGGGCGCCGTGGTCGTGGGCGGGGCGGTCGTGGTGGTCGCCGCGGGCTGAGGCGCGGGTGGCTGGAACGCGAAGTCGCCCGCCGCGGTGGCCTGCTCCCCCGGCGCGAGCGCGACGGCGCGGCTGGTCGGCCCGGTGTAGGTGGCGGGCGGGGTCGCCGACACCAGCCGGACCGTCCAGGTCATCGGCGGCAGCCGGTCGAAGGCGTAGCCGCCCGAGGCGTCCGCGGTCGTGGTGGCCAGCACCGAGCCCTGCGGGTCGCGCAGCTCCAGCGCCGCCCCCGCGACGCCCGCCTCGCCGGGGTCGCGCACGCCGTCCCGGTCGGCGTCCGCGTACACCGAGGACGTGATCGCGCCGGTGCCCAGGCACGCGGTGAAGCCCGCGACGCGCACGGTCATGGCGTCCGCCACCGAGTCCGCGGGCTGCGGGAGGACGGTGGCCCTCGGGTCGGCCAGCTCGGCGGCCTCGTCGTCCGGGCCGTTGGAGAGGTCCAGGCGCAGCGCGGTGACCGGCTCGGCGGTGCCGCGCACCAGGGTCGCGCCCGGATCGCCGGGCGGGAGGGCCCCGTCGACGCCGAGCGCGTACGGGCCGCCCAGCCCGGTGCCCGTGCCGCTGGTGGCGACGGCGGTCCCCGCGCGGACGGCGGTCACCACGACCTCGTCCTGGTGCGAGTGCCACGGGTCCTGGGCCGGGACGGTCCCCAGCCCGACGTAGTCGATGCCCCCGACGGTGAAGTCCGGGACGACGACCGGGCGGGTGAAGCGGACGGTGTACGAGACGGTGTCGCCCACCGCCAGGCTGTTCATGCCCGCCGTCAGGTAGCCGGGGCCGTAGCTCGACAGGGTGCCGGTCCTCGGGATGGCCGCCCAGCCCGGCAGGTCGGCGGGGCGGGCGGCGGCGAAGTCGGCCAGCGGGTTGCTGTCGTCGGCGTTGCGGGAGGCCGGGTCGGACAGCACCACGGCCACGTCCAGGTCGGTGCCGCCGACGTCCTCGACCTGGGCGTCCACCACGTTCGCGGGCCACTCCAGGCCGGGTTCGTCCCAGGTGACCGGCACGCCCTCGGTGCCCGCCGGGCAGTCGGACGGGGCTGCGGAGGCGGTCAGCGCGGGGGTGGACGCGGCCAGCGCCACGACGACCACCACCAGCGGGAACGACTTGCGGGACAACGCCGACCTCCAGTGCCGCACGGCTGCCCGCCCATGGTGGGCCGGACGCCGGGCGACCGCAGTGCGGCGGGACCGGGACCCCCTGGCAGAGTGGTGGCCGTGGAGAGCTTGCGCGCGGTGTCGCAGTGGCCGGTGGACAGCGCGGCGGTGGCCGCGGTCTCCTCGGACGGCCGGGTCCTGGGGTCGCACGGGGACCTGGGGCGGCGCTACCCGCTGGCCTCGGTGACCAAGCTGCTCACCTCGTACGCGGTGCTGGTCGCGGTCGAGGAGGGCGCCGTCGAGTGGGACGACCCGGCGGGCCCCGAGGGGTCCACGGTGCGGCACCTGATCGCGCACACCTCCGGGCTGGCGTTCGACTCCGACAAGGTCCAGGCCGCCCCCGGCGAGCGCCGGATCTACTCCAACCGGGGCTTCGAGGTGCTCGCGGACGCCGTGGAGCGGTCGAGCGGCATCGCGTTCGGGGACTACCTGGCGGAGGCGGTGCTCGGCCCGCTCGGCATGGGGTCGACGGCGCTGGAGGGCTCCCCCGCCGCGGGCGGGGTGTCGACCGTGGCGGACCTGGTGGCGTTCGCGGCGGAGGTGCAGTCGCCGAAGCTGGTGTCGGCCGGGCTGGTCGCCGAGGCGAGGACCGTGGCGTTCCCCGGCCTGAAGGGGGTGCTGCCCGGTTACGGGCTCCAGCGCGAGAACGACTGGGGGCTGGGCTTCGAGATCCGGTCGGCCAAGTCGCCGCACTGGACCGGCACGACCAGCTCCCCCGGCACGCACGGGCACTTCGGGCAGAGCGGCACGTTCCTGTGGATAGACCCGGCCCTGTCGGCGGCGTGCGTGGCGCTGACCGACCGGCCGTTCGGCGAGTGGGCCGTGGCCGCGTGGACCCCGTTCACGGACTCGGTCGTGGCGGAACTGGCCCGTTAGGGCCGTTCGGGTGAAGTTGTCGGGCACGAAAGCGTGTGAGCGGGGTAACCGGCCGGTCAACTCGTGTTGGCCCGGCGCTCGGTTGTGACAGCCTGACCCCGCCGGGGAGGTGGGGTTCGGGGTGAGTGCGCGGACTGGGGAACTGCTGGGCGTCGACCTGGAGGACTGCTTCGTCTTCCAGAACGGTCGGCTCTACCCGTGCGAGGTGTGGAGCCGGGCGCGGATCGGCGTCGCGAGCCGGGCGCACGACGCCGCCTCCGGCAAGCCGGTCGAGTGGACGCGCAGGTTCCGGGGCGAGGTCGAGCCGCTGTTCCGGCTGGGCGTGGTGCGGCTGACCGGCGCGGGACCGGAGCCGGTGCCGGACGCCGACCTGCACGCGGGCCTGCTCGCCGGGGACGCGGACGAGCGGCTGGTGCTGGTGCGCCGCCCCGACGTGCCCTACCCGGACGTGCCCGAGGTGGCGGACACCCCGGTGCTGCCGCAGGCGCTCGCCGAGGCCGAGGCCGCCGTGCTCGCGGGCGCCCCCGAGGGGTGGCGGGAGCTGGTGCTGGGCTGCCGGTTCTTCCGGGCGCAGGCCGAGTTCCGGGGCGAGGTCGTGCTCGCGGACGGGAGCACGCGGTCGTGGACGCCGCCCGCGCTGGTGGCCCAGTGGCTGCACCGGCTGCGGATGACCGACCACCGCACGGCGTGGGACTGGCGGTTCACCCCCGGCGCCGAGGTGGTCAGGGAGGGGCGGTCCGAGCCGCCCGCGCCCGAGCGGCCGGGCAACAACCGGTGCGAGCTGATCGGCCCGGTCGGCGTGTTCGACGGGCACGCGCCGCGCTGGTACCGGCCCCCGGTGGGCGAGGCCGAGCTGGAGGCGGTGCTCGGGTACCTGCGGGGCGCGCCGGTGGTGCTGGAGGCGGGCGGGTTCGTCGAGGACCTGGTCGCCGAGCAGACCGGCGGGTCGCGGGAGACCGAGGTGCCGCTGACGCACCACACGGACGGCGTGCTGACCTGGACGAGCGCGGTGCCGTACTTCCTGGAGCGGCACGGGGTGCCGCCGCACCCGGCGCTGGTGCGGCGGATGCGCGAGCGCGACTACGCGGTGGGCGGGGTGTCCGAGTTCGGGCTGCGCCGGGGCGAGGTGTTCGCGGGCGACGACCTGGCGCCGGGGTTCCGGGAGGGGCGGACGGCGTGGGCGAGCCTGCAGAAGGCGCTGGCGCCGGTGCGGGGGTTCCTGGAGGGGCACGGGCTGGCGCTGGAGGACACCGAGTCGACCGGGTGGGTGGTCGAGGTGGCGCCGTACGACGGGTACCTGGTGAAGCCGCACGGGTCGGCGACGGGCGAGGAGTTCGACAGCGCGGAGCACGCGGCGATGTACCTGCTGGGGAGGTTGTGCGCGGAGCTGGGGGCGCCTGCCGCCCCGGCTCCGGTGGCTGCGGCTCCGGTGGCTGCGGCCCCGCCGCCCGCAGCCCCGCTGCTGCCCGCGCAGCACTCCCAGCCGCTCCCGGTGCAGCACCCGCACTCCCAGCCGCTGCCGGTGCAGCAGGCCCAGCCCGCGCAGCAGTCGCTCCCGCTGCCCGTGCCGCCGCCCGGCGTGCGGACCCCGCCGCCGTGGCAGGCGCAGCCCCCGGCGCCCCAGGAGGGCCAGTGGCGGCCCGGCCCGCACACGGTCACCACCAGCAACGGCCCGACGCACCCGAAGCACCCTGGGATGCCGCCGGTCACACCGGAGCTGCTGGCCGCGCAGCGCGCCAACCGGCAGCCGTACGTGCGGTGCGTCGACCCGGCGGTGAACCACCCGCGCTTCGCGGGGGCCGTGCCGGACTGGGCGGTGTACGGCGCGTACCTGGCGAACCCGGCGACCGGCGAGCTGACCGGTGAGGCGGTGCTGAACAGCGAGTACCGCCCGAGCCCCCGGCACCTGGGCTTCCCGGAGCCGAGGACGGAGCTGGAGGCGGTGCTGGGCCTGGTCACGGCGGGGTGGCTGCCCGGCGCGGCGGCCGGTGACGCGGCGCTGCGCGCGAAGCTGTTCGTGGTGATGCGCGGCCCGGACGAGCTGCCGGTGATGGTGAGCACGGCGGGCGCGCGGCTGATGGAGGTCTACACGTCCAGGGAGCGGTTCCTGGAGGGCGTGCGGCGCACGGCGGACGGCAGGCCGCAGGACCACGTCGGGGTGTTCGAGGAGGAGCAGCTGGTGGAGGTCGACGCGCACGCCCTGCTGCCGTCGATCCACAACGTGGTGCTGGTGGTGAACCCGCGCACGGGCCTGACCACGCGGGTGGCGGGCAGCGCCCTGGTGGCGGCGGCGAACCGGCCGGTGTTCCGCTGAGCCGCGGGGCCCGCTGCGGCGCAACGGGCCCCCGCCTGCCGGTCTCCGGCACCCGCAGCCCCATCCCCGCAGCCTCACCCCCGGAGCCGCACGACCGCCGTCCAGGACTGGGCCTCGCCCATCCGCCAGGTGGCGACCGCCTCGTGCGGCGGGGCGTCCCACGGTTCGCGCGCGCCGAGGTAGTGCGCCCCGTGCGCGCGGGCCGAGTCCTCGGTGCGGCACAGGTGCTTGAGGTGGTCGCGCACACCCGCGTGGCCGACCGCGTCGAGCGCCCGGTCCCACTCGGCGGCGACGCCGTGCGCGGGCGAGAGCCCGACCAGGCCGTCCGGCCCCCGGTGCAGTCCGGTGGCCGTGCGCAGGGCGTCGAGCAGGGTGCCGTCGACGCGCGCCCGGAGCAGCACCTGCGGGTAGGCGTCGGCGAGCTCCCCGGCGTCCATCCCGCGCTCGACGAGCAGCCCCCCGAGCTCCCGCCCGGAGACCCACCGCCCGTCCAGCTCGGGCACCCCGACCTCACCGCCCCCGCCGTCCTCCCCGGCCCGGAACAGCGTGCCGCCGAGGTCGACCGCCCAGTGCGGCGCGACGAGGTCCCACCCGGCCAGCAGCTCGCCGAGCACGGGCAGCTCCGCGAACGGCGCCCCGACCACGACCCCCTCGGCGAACGGCCGCGCCGGGAACCCCTCGTCGAACAGCTCGGCGGACATGTCGGGGCAGCAGTGGAACACCGCGTGCTCCCCGGCCACGTCACCGACCGGCTTTCCCAGCAACGCCGAGAACCCGTCCTCGAGCGCCTTCTCCCACTCCGGACCCACGACCACCCCTGGAAGCGCGAACTGCGGAACGAGGGGCATTGTGCGCTGGTGCACCGACAGCGGAACCGCGCGCGACCCGGTCACGTGATCCGCGGCACAGCGGTTCACGGGTTTCGGGAAATCAGGCGAGAACGAATCAGGGCCCGGTTCCATTTCTGGAACCGGGCCCTGATTCAGGATGTGCGCCCGAAGGGATTCGAACCCCTAACCTTCTGATCCGTAGTCAGATGCTCTATCCGTTGAGCTACGGGCGCGTGTTTTTCTTCAGTTATCACCCTATCACACCGGGTGTTGCGGAGGCTCCGGGATTTGAACCCGGGATGGGGGTGAACCCAAACCGCATTAGCAGTGCGGCGCCATAGACCAGACTAGGCGAAGCCTCCCGAGCAGCCCCTCGGCTACGACGCATAGATTACACACATCCCCATCTAACTAGCAAAACGCCCCCCTCCCCACGCGATCTTCGCTGGTCAGGGCCGCCGCGAGCGGCACGGGGGCGGCGACTTCCGCAGGTCGTCGGACGCCCCCGTGACGTTCATCTCAGCGAGAGATCCAGTTCAGGAACGGGAGCAGGGCGTCCGGGTTGCGCAGGGCGTCCCGGCTGACCGCCCGCTCGGGGTCCGCGCCCGCCAAGATGCGCTTCACCGGCACCTCGCACTTCTTGCCGTTCAACGTCCTCGGCACCTCCGCGACCTCGACGAACCGGTCGGGGACGTGCCTCGGGGAGAGCTGGGTGCGCAGTCGCGCGCGCAGCTCCGGTTCCACCTCGGCCAGCGGCGCGCCCGCGTCGAGCACGACGAAGCAGAGCAGCTCGCCGTCCGGGTTGGCCGCGTCCGAGGTGTCCACGACGAGCGAGTCGGCCACCCCGTCGACCGCCTCCACCACCCGGTAGAACTCGCTCGTGCCCATCCGCACCCCGCCCCGGTTGAGCGTGGAGTCGCTGCGCCCGTAGATGACCGCGGTGCCCCTCGGGGTGATCCGGATCCAGTCTCCGTGCCGCCACACCCCCGGATAGGTCTCGAAGTACGCCTCGCGCAGCCGCGCGCCGTCCTCGTCACCCCAGAAGAACACCGGCATCGACGGCATGGGCCTGGTGACCACCAGCTCGCCCACCTCGTCCAGCACGGGCCGCCCCCGCTCGTCGTACGCGGCGACGGCGGCGCCGAGTGCCCGGCAGGACAGCTCGCCCACCCACACCGGCAGGTCCGGGGCGGCGGCGACGAAGGCGGTGCACATGTCGGTGCCGCCGGAGACCGAGGCGGTCTGCACGTCGCCCACCGCGTCGGCGACCCAGCGGAAGCCCTCGGGGGTGAGCGGGGCCCCGGTGGAGCCGACCACGCGCAGCGCCGACAGGTCGTGGTCGTCGCGGGGGCGCAGGCCCGCCTTCAGGCACGCCTGGAGGTACGGGGCCGAGGTGCCGAAGTAGGTGACCCGCTCCTGCTCGACCACCCGCCACAGCGCGGACAGGTCGGGGTGGCCGGGGCTGCCGTCGTAGAGCACGGCGGTGGCGCCGACGAGCAGGCCGGAGACCAGGTAGTTCCACATCATCCAGCCGGTGGTGGTGAACCAGGTGAACCGGTCCCCCGGCCCCAGGTCGGAGTGCAGGGCGAGCATCTTCAGGTGTTCGAGGAGGATGCCGCCGTGGCCGTGGACGATGCCCTTGGGCAGTCCGGTGGTGCCGGACGAGTAGAGCACCCACAGCGGGTGGTCGAACGGGACCGGGTCGTAGGCCGGTTCGGCGCCCGCGTGCTCGGCCAGCAGGGCGTCCCAGTCGAGGGTTCCCGGCTCGTCGCCCCCTCCGACCAGGACGGTGGCGACCAGGGACGGCACGGCGGCCCGCACCCGCGCCACGACCGGCCGCACGTCGTAGTCGCGCCCGCCGTACCGGTAGCCGGGCACGGCCACCAGCACCTTCGGCGTCACCTGGGCGAACCGGTCGACCACGGCGGGCGCGCCGAAGTCCGGCGAGCACGAGGACCAGGTGGCGCCCAGCGACGCGGCGGCGAGGAAGGCGATCAGCGCCTCCGGGGTGTTGGGGACCAGGCCGACGACGCGGTCGCCCGCGACCACCCCGAGCGCTCGCAGCGCGGCTCGGGCGGCGGCGACCCGCGCGCGCAGCTCGGCGTAGGTCAGCTCGGCGCGGTGGCCGTCCTCGCGGCGCAGCACGACCGCGACGCCCTCGTGGCGCAGGGCGTGCTCGGCGTAGTTGAGGGTGGCTCCGGGGAACCAGACCGCGCCGGGCGTGGCGTCGACGGCGAGCACGCGCTCGGGGGGCGAGTGGAACCGGGTGGAGGTGAACTCGGCCAGCGCGCCCCAGAAGCCCTCCAGGTCGCTCGTGGACCACTCCCACAGGCTCGGGTAGTCCGGGAGGTCCAGGCCGCGCTGCGCGCGCAGCCAGTCGCGGAAGGCGGCCATGCGGCTCGCCGCGACCCGATCGGGGTCGGGGGTCCACAGGGGCTCCGGCGAACCGGCGGCGGTGCCGGTCTGCGTGTCGGTCATGCACCGTTCCTAGCCGATGGGGGCGGCCCGGACCATGCCCCGAGCGGCCGTCGCGGCGGAACG
>NZ_JBQGCX010000465.1:0-12564 GCF_052038725.1 Actinosynnema sp. | reverse complement strand
TCACGTGGTCGTAGGCCGCCGTCCTGCCCGCGCGCTCCACCTCCGCCTGGTCGACGGTGAACGCCCTCCCCCGCGCCTCCGGGTTCGGGGCCGCCTCCGCGAGCAGCTTCGTGTACGGGTGCCTGGGGGTCAGGATCACGTCGTCCGCTGGCCCCCGCTCCACCACCTTCCCCTTGTACAGCACCAGGATGTCGTCCGAGAAGTGCCGCGCGGTCGCCAGGTCGTGGGTGATGTACAGGACCGCCAGCGACTCCTCGCGCTGCAACCTCGCCAGCAGGTTCAGCACGCCCAACCGGATCGACACGTCCAGCATCGACACCGGCTCGTCCGCCACCACCACCTTCGCCCCCGGCGCCAGCGCCCGCGCGATCGCCACCCGCTGCCGCTGCCCGCCGGACAGCTCGTGGGGCCGCCGCGACGCCAGCTCGCCGGGCAGGCTCACCCGGTCCAGCAGCGCCCGCACCTGCGCCGGACCGGACGGCAGGCCGTGCAGCCGCAGCGGCCGGACCAGGTGGTGCTCGACGGTGTGGAACGGGTTCAGCGAGGCGAACGGGTCCTGGAACACCATCTGCACGTGGTCCCGGTACGCCCGGTCCGGCACCCGAGCGCCGTCCGCCTCCACCACGATCCCGCCCGACGTCGGCCGCTCCAACCGCGCGATCATCCGCGCGATCGTCGACTTCCCCGACCCGGACTCGCCGACCAGCGCGACCGTGCGCCCCGGCGTCAGCTCGAACGACACCCGGTCCACCGCCCGCAACCGGTCGCGCCGCCACCCCGAGCGCACGGTGAAGTCCTTCACCAGCTCCCGCGCCTGCAACGTGGTCACGCCGGACTCCCCCCGCTCCGCACGAACGAACCGCGCTCCCCGGTCAGGCTGGGGAACGAGTCGAGCAGCTGCCTGGTGTACGGGTGCTCCGGCCGCAGGCGCATCCGCTCCGCGTCGGCCAGCTCCACCACCTCGCCGTCCTTCATCACCGCGATCCGGTCCGCGACCTCCAGCAGCAGCGGGAGGTCGTGGGTGATGAGCAGGACCGCGAAGCCGATCTCGTCGCGCAGCCGCAGGATCTCCCGCAGGATTCCCCGCTGCACCACCACGTCCAGCGCCGTGGTCGGCTCGTCCATCACCATGATCTGCGGGTTCAGCAGCAGCGCCATGGCGATCACCACGCGCTGCCGCATCCCGCCGGACAGCTCGTGCGGGTACGAGTCGAGCCGCGCCGGGTCGACGCCGACCAGGCCCAGCACCTCCGCGCACCGGGCCCGCCGCTCGGCCTTGGCCGTGCCGGGGCGGTGCGTCACCAGCACGTCGTCGAGCTGCGCGTGGACCGTCGTCACCGGGTTCAGGGCGTTCATCGCGCCCTGGAACACCATCGACAGCTCGGACCAGCGGAACGCCCGCAGCTCCTCCGGCCGCAGCGCCAGCACGTCCTCGTCGCGCTCGCCGTGGAACGTGACCGTCCCGCCGGTGATCTCGGCGGGCGGCCGGTGCAGCCTGCTCACCGCGTACGCGAGCGTGGTCTTGCCGCAGCCCGATTCCCCGGCCAGGCCCAGGATCTCGCCGCGCCGCAGGGTCAGCGACACGTCCCGCACCGCCCGCACCGGCCGCTCGGTCCGGTACTCGACGGACAGCCCCTGCACGGTCAGCACCGCGTCCTCGTCGGCGCGCGGCACGGGCGCGGGGGCGCGCTCGGGTTCCTCGACCCGCAGCGGCACGTCCCGCAGCTTCGGGTTGATGATCTCGTCGATGCTGAAGTTCACCAGCGCGAGCCCGCAGCCGAACAGCGCGATCAGCAGCCCCGGCGGCACGAACCACCACCAGGCCTCCCGCTGGAGCGCGAAGCCGTTCTGCGCGTAGTAGAGCATCGTGCCGAGGGTGGACGAGTTGGACGCGCCCAGCCCGAGGAACGACAGCCCGGCCTCGTTCAGGATCGCCGAGATGACCGTGTACACGAACTGCGAGGCCAGCAGCGGCAGCAGGTTCGGGAGGATCTCCACGGCGATGACCCGCCACGGCTTCTCCCCGGCGACGCGCGCCGCCGCCACGTAGTCCCTGGTGCGCACGGACAGCGTCTGCGCGCGCAGCACCCGCGCCGACGCCGCCCAGCCGGTGATGGCCAGCACCAGGGCGATGGTCCACGCGCCGCGCTGCTCGGCGGGCACGAACGCGGAGATCACGATCACCAGGGGCAGCGTCGGGATCACCAGCATCACGTTGGAGAACAACGAGAACGACTCGTCCACCACACCGCCGACGTAGGTGCCGACGATGCCGAACAGCGCGGACAGCAGCGTGGCCAGCACGCCGACCGCGAGCCCCAGCTCGAGCGAGCCGCCGGTGGCGTGGGCGAGTTGGGCCAGCACGTCCTGGCCGGTCTGGGTGGTGCCCAGCGGGTGCTCGCCGCCGGGCGGGGTGAGGCCGATGTCGCGGATGGTGGCCGGGTCGCCGGTGAGCAGCGGCCCGATCAGCGCGAACAGCGCGATGGCCCCGATGAGGCCGAGTCCGACCGCCAGCTTCGGCGACCAGCGCGGCAGCATCGAGCGCCAGCCCGCGCGCACCGCCGGTTCGGCGGCGGGCACGGGAGCGGGGGTGGTCATGGGCGCGCTCCTCTCAGCCCTGGGCGCGGGTGCGCGGGTCGACGACGGTGTGGAGCAGGTCCACCACGAGGTTCGCGCCGAGCACGGCGATCGTGATGACCAGGAAGATGCCCTGCATGAGGGCGTAGTCGTTGTTCTGCACCGCCTGCAGCAGCTTGGAGCCGATGCCGGGGTAGGAGAACACCTGCTCGGTGATGATCGAGCCGGACACCACGAAGCCCAGCGAGATGGCGAACGCGGCGAACGACGGCAGCACCGCGTTGCGCGCGGCGTAGCGGACCATGACCCGCGATCCCCTGAGCCCCTTGGCCTGCGCGGTGAGCACGTAGTCCTCGGCGGTGGTGGAGACCATCATGTTGCGCATCCCCAGCAGCCAGCCGCCGATCGAGGACAGCACGATGGTCAGCGCGGGCAGCGTGCCGTGGTAGACCGCCGAGCCGATGAACTCGGCGTTCCAGCCGGTGTCGAGCACGACGTCGTACCCGCCGATGAGCGGGAACCAGCCGAGCCCGGACGCCAGCAGCGCCACCAGGATCAGCGCGAGCCAGAAGTACGGCACGGCCGCGAGCAGCGTGGTGGCCGGGACGAGCGAGTCCAGCCAGGTGCCGCGCCGCCAGCCGACGAACGCGCCCAGCCCGATGCCGAGCAGGAACGACAGCACCGTGGCCACGCCGACCAGCACGACCGTCCACGGCAGCGCGCCGGAGATCACCTCCGACACGGGCGCGGGGAACGCGCTGACGGACACGCCCAGGTCGCCGCGCGCCAGGTTGCCCAGGTACGCGAAGTACTGCTCCAGCAGGGTTCCCTCGCTGTCGCCGCCGAGCAGCAGCGCGTAGGCGCGGCGGGCCTCGGCGTCGACCTGGCCGCCGCGCTGGGCGAGCTTGGCCATGAGGGTGTCGACGGGGTTGCCCGGCATGAGCCGGGGGATGAAGAAGTTCAGCGTGAGCGCCGCCCAGAGGGCGACCAGGTAGAACCCCAGCTTCCGCGCGTAGTACCGCATCGCGTCACTGACCGGCGGGCTTGAGGGTCCGGTAGATCTCGGAGTTGTCCGGCGCGGACCAGACGGCGAAGAACGCGTACGGGTTGGACTCGTCGGGCCAGCCGGTGAACTTCTTCGCGTTGTACTCGCTGGTGGTGCCCGCGGTCAGCAGCGGGATGTAGGGGACGGTCTCCTCGACGCGGGTCTGGATGGCGTCCAGGTGCGGCTGGCGCGCAGCGGTGTCCTCGGGGTTGATCGCCTTGAGGGCGTCGAGCGCGGCGTCGATGGCCGGGTCGGAGACGCGGGCGAAGTTCGGGGTCGCGGTCTGGCCGACGGGCGCGGTGGAGGAGGTCGCGAAGAAGTAGCTGTAGAGGTAGAACGGGTCGGCGGCCGGGCCCTGGTAGAGCGAGTCGATGATCAGCTGGTACTTGCCCTGGCCGCGCGCGTCGGCCCACTCGTTCCAGGACGACTGCTGCACGTTGAGCTTGATGCCCGCCTGCTGGAGCTGCTGGGTCATCGTGTCGAGCGCGGTGATGTAGTCGGTCCAGCCCGCGACGACCTTGACGTTGAGGGCGAGCTGCCTGCCGTCCTTGGCGTAGAAGCCGTCGCCGCCCTTGGCGTAGCCCGCGCCTTCGAGGAGCTGTCCGGCCTTGGCGGTGTCGGGCTGCATGGGGGCGGTGCGCTCGGCGAGCTTGCTGGAGATCACGTCGTCGTCGCGGCCGAGGAGCGCGAATCCGGGGGAGATCTCGCTGGCGGTGTTCTCGAACGCGAGCGAGTTCACCTGGGTGCGGTTGAGCGCGTAGTGGACGGCCTTGCGCACGGCCGGGTCGGTCTGCGGGCCCTCGCAGCCCAGGGCGGCGTTGGAGCAGGTCAGCAGCGCGGCCTGGTTCATCGGGGTGGTGTTGGCCTTGTAGCCGGGGTAGTTCTTCTCGACGTTGGCGATGTCCGGGACGGGGCCGGTCTGCCAGTCGACCTGGCCCGCCTTGAGCGCGTCGGCCCCGGCCTGGTTGCCGGACAGCGAGAGGTAGCGGATCTTCTTCACCGCGGGCGCGCCGCTGTGGTAGCCCTCGTTGGCCTTGAGGGTGAAGGCCTGGGCCTTGAACTCGTCGAGCTGGAACGGGCCGGTGCCGACGGGGGTGGCGATGACGTCGGTGGCCGGGTCGGACAGCTGGCCCCACAGGTGCTCGGGGACGATCCAGGTGCGGCCGAGGACCTGCGGGCCGACCAGGTACGACGGCTCGTCGAAGGTGACCGTGAGGTGCGTGTCGTCGATCGCGGTGGCCTTGCCCTTGTAGCCGACGCTGTTCATGGTCGGGGTCTTGGCGACCATGTCCAGGGTGAAGACGACGTCCTTGGCGGTGAACGGCTTCCCGTCGGTCCAGGTGGCGCCCGCGCGGGTGGTGATGGAGAGCACGGTGCCGTCGGCGTTCCACTCGAAGCTCTCGCCGAGGCGCTTCACGGGGTCGCTGGAGCCGGTGATGTTGTAGAAGAACAGCGGCTCGAAGATCGTGCCGAGGCCCTCGATGCGGGTGGGCGAGTACGGGTTGAAGTTGAGCTGCCAGTCACCCGCCTGGCCGGTGTAGACGACGAGGGTGTCGGCGGCCGTCCCGCCGCCGCCCCCGGAACCGCCGCAGCCGGCAACTGCCAACGCCGCGGCGAGGACAACCGCCGCTAGCCGCCTGCGTGAGCGCTGTGCCTTCAGGAACATCGTTGATTCCTTTCGTGGCTTGCGGCCCGCTGGTGGCGCGAGCCGCCCGGCTTGGGCAGGATTGTTTAGTCATTGAAGAAACGAAGTCAATACCTGGGCGTCGCGGAACGGTCACCGGGTGGTGGTCGGTTGGTAGCCTTCGAGCGGTTCTCCGGCGGGTTTGGTGGAGTGGGGGCATGAGCGGACCTGGGCGGGCCACACCGCACGCGAGCAGCAAGGCGACCGTCCTGGACGTGATCAGGGCGGCGGGCGTGATCAGCCGGGTCGGGCTGATCGGGGCGACCGGGTTCACCGGGGCGACCATCTCCACGGTGGTCCGCAAGCTGATCGACGAGGGGCTCGTCGTGGAGACCGGGCGGGCCGAGTCCACCGGCGGCAAGCGGCGGGTGCTGCTCCAGCTGAACCACTCGGCGCGGTACGCGGTCGGCGTGCACCTGGACCACGCGGGCAACACGTACGTGCTCACCAACCTCGGCGGCGCGGTCGTGGCGCGCATCCTGCGACCGGGCGTGGCCGACCCGGCCGCCGTCGTCGGGCAGGTCGCGGACTCGGTGTCGGCGCTGGTCGAGGGCGTGGGGATCGAGCGGGAGCTGGTGCTCGGGGTCGGCGTGGTGTCGCCGGGGGCTCCGGGCGCGGACGTCGAGGGCCTGGTGGGCGAGCTGCGGCGCGCGGTCGGGCTGCCGGTGGCGGTGGACAACGACGCGACGGCCGCCGCGCTGGGCGAGCACTGGTCGGGCGGGATCGGCGGGACGGCGACGTCGGCGGCGCTGTGCATGGGCACGCGGCTCGGGGCGGGGCTGGTGATCGGCGGGATCACCTACCGGGGCAACGGCGGCGACGCGGGCGAGATCGGGCACGTGAGCGTGGACGCGCTGGGGCCGGTGTGCTGGTGCGGCGGGCGCGGGTGCCTGGAGGTCATGGCGGGGCCCGCGGCGGTGGTGGCGGAGGCAGGCGAGGCGCCGTCGCTGGCGCGGGAGCTCAAGGGCGGGTCGGTGGCGGCGGACTTCGCGGCCGTGGCGCGCGCGGCCCGGCGGGGGGAGGCGGCGGCGCTGGGGCTGCTGGAGCGGTCGGCGCGGTGCGTGGCGGTGGCGGCGCGGTCGCTGGCGAACCTGATGGACCTGGAGGTGCTGGTGCTGACCGGGCCGGGGTTCGCGGTCGCGGGGTCGGTGTACCTGCCGGTGATCCGGGAGGAGCTGGGGCGGGCGGTGGTGGGGCGCGCGAGCGGCGGGGTGGACGTGCGGCTGTCGCGCTCGGCGTCGACCGCGCCCGCGATCGGCGCGGCGGCGCTGGTGCTCCAGGCGGAGCTGGTGCCGCTGACGCAGGGGCTGCGGCTGCCGGAGAACCTGGCGGCGGCGGAGCCCGCGGCGCTGGCGCCTGGGGTGTGAGGGGTGACGGGGGTGTGAGGGTCACCGCGTCCAGGCCCTGGCCCACGGGACGTACTGGCGCCTGCGCTGGACCAGGTCCGCGCACAGCGCCGCGTCGGGCGCCTGCGGGGTCACCACCTGGTCGGTGACCGTGGTGATGTGCACGACCGGGCCTGGGGTGGCGTCCGAGGTGGCGCCATCCGCGAGGGTCAGGAGTGGTCGCGGCGTGGGTTGGTCAGCCGGGCCCCAGCGGTCGGGGTGGCGGTTGGCCCTGGTCGCGCGGCCGGAGAAGGGAGCCCTCGGCATCCGCCGCCCGACCGGGTCGGCCACCGGACCGCCGGGGTGGAGCGGCGACTAGGACGTCAGCCCCACGACCACCGGGCCAGTCGCCGCCCTCCCCCCCGCGCGGTCCCCTTCCCGCGCAACGCGTCCGCTCAGCCCAGCGGCTTCAGCCCCAGGTGCTCGCGCAGGGTCGTGCCCGCGTACTCCGTTCGGAACACGCCTCGCTCCTGGAGCAGCGGCACCACCCGGTCGACGAACTCGTCGAACCCGCCGGGCGTGATGTGCGGGACGAGCACGAAGCCGTCCGCCGCGTCCTGCTGCACCAGGTCGTCGATCGACCTCGCCACGGTCTCCGGGGAGCCGACGAAGGTCTGCTCGGCGGTCACCTCGATCATCAGCTCCCGCACCGACAACCCGCGCGCCTGCGACAGCTCCCGCCACTCCCGCGCCGTCGCCAGCGGGTCCCGGTACATCCGCACGCTCGCCCGCCCCGGCGCGAGCGTGCCGCCGTCGACGACCGGGTCGTCCTGCGGCAGCGGGCCGTCCGGGTCCAGGTCGGACAGGTCGCGGTTCCAGACGTGTTCCAGCAGCTTGATCGCCGTCTGCGGGCTGACCTGCTGCGCCCGCACCTCCCGCGCCCGCTCGCGCGCCTCGGCGTCGCTGTCGCCGAGCACGAACGTGGCGGCGGGCAGGATCACCAGGTCCTCGGGGGCCCTGCCGTGCGCGGGCAGGCGGCCCTTCACGTCGGCGTAGAACGCCTTGCCCGCCTCCGCTCCCGCGTGCCTGCTGAAGATCGCGTCGGCCTTGGCGGCGGCGAAGTCCCTGCCCTCCGGGGAGTCCCCGGCCTGGATGATCACCGGTCGGCCCTGGGGCGTGCGCGGCAGGCCGAAGCGGCCCTCGACGTCGAAGTGCTCGTCGCGCACGGCGAACGCGCCGCCGTCGCGCCAGGAGTCGAACAGCACCGAGGCGGCGTCGAGGAAGCTGCGGGCCCGCTCGTAGCGCTGCTCCTTCGGCAGGAACCCGCCGCGCCGGAAGTTCTCGCCGGTGAACGCGTCCCACGAGGTCACCACGTTCCACGCGGCCCTGCCGTCGGACAGGTGGTCCAGGCTGGCGAACTGGCGGGCCACCTCGTACGGCTCGTTGAACGTGGAGTTGATCGTGCCCGCGAGCCCGATCCGGTCGGTGACGGCGGCGAGCGCGGCCAGCACGGCGAACGTGTCGGGCCTGCCGACCACGTCCAGGTCGTAGAGCTGCCCGCCCTGCTCGCGCAGCCGCAGCCCCTCGGCCAGGAACAGGAAGTCGAACCGGCCGCGCTCGGCGGTGCGGGCGAAGTGCCGGAAGGACTCGAAGTCGATGTGGCTGCCCGCCGCCGGGTCGCTCCACACGGTGGTGTTGTTGACGCCGGGGAAGTGGGCGGCCAGCCGGATCTGCTTCACCATCAGGCACCCCTGGGAGCTGCGTAGCGGTTGGCGGGACGGGGCAGGTCGAGCAGGCCGCGCAGGGTGGTCGCGGGGCGCGGCTCGGCGGGGACGAGGCCCCTGCGGCGCAGCTCGGGCACCAGCTCGCCGGTGATGGCGGCCAGGTCGCGGGGCAGGCGCGCGGGGCGCAGGCGCAGGCCGAACGCGCCCGCCTCGTGCCACTCCTGCGCCAGGTCGGCCAGTTCGGCCGGACCGCCGGTGTGCACGAGCGCGTCGGAGGTGAGGTCGCGGTCGTCGTGGAAGGCGACGACCACGTCGGCGAAGTGCCGCGCCCGTCCGATCTCCGCGCCGGTGCGGCGCACGTCGGCCGCGTCGCGCGGGGTGGTGAACACCAGGTCGGCGGACTCGCGGGCCAGCCGGTGGGAGCGCTCCGCGTCGTGGGCCAGCACGGCGATCGGCGGGTTGCCCTGGGGTGGGCGCGGGGTGATCGACGGGCCCTTCACGGCGAAGTGCCCGCCCCGGAAGTCGATGTGGTGCAGCTTGTCCCGGTCGACGAACCGGCCGGTGGCGACGTCGCGGATCTCCGCGTCGTCCTCCCAGCTGTCCCACAGCCTGCGCAGCACCTCGGCGTAGTCGCGGGCCTCGGCGAACAGGTCGGCCACGACCGCGTCGTCGGGGCGGCCGGACCGCGGCAGCGGGGGCAGGTCGCGGCGGCCGAAGTGGCGGGCGGTGGCGGGGTCGCCGTCGACCCGCAGGCGCACGCCCGCGCGGCCGAGGCTGACGTGGTCCAGGGTCGCGACGGCCTTGGACAGGTGGAACGGCTCGGTGTGCGTGGTGATGGCGGTCGGGACCAGGCCGATGCGGCTGGTGAGCGGGGCGACGCGGGCCGCGACGAGCAGCGAGTCGAGCTGGTTCGCCCGGTGCCCGAGGGTGTCCTCGAAGGTGACGAGGTCGATGCCGCCGCGCTCGGCCTCCAGGACCAGCCCGGTCCAGTGGCGGGCGGACAGCGGGCGCGGGTCGGGGCCGCCGCCCTGACCACCGCCCTGACCGCCGTCCTGGCCGTCGCCCCCGTCCGGGTGCCACCCCGTCCCGTCCAGTGCCACCGCCAGGCGCAGTTCGGTTCCCATGGGGCGGATTCTGGTTCAGGGCAAGGCTTTCCGGCAGGGGCGACCAGTGGGTGGGACGTCCGCTGCGGCGGTCGGGGCAACCCCGGTCAGTCGGGAACAGGGAGGGCGAAGCGGGTGTTGGGGCGCGCGCCCGCGAGGACCAGGTCGGCCAGCACCTCGCCGATCGCGGGGGTGAACCTGAAGCCGGGGCCGGAGAAGCCCGCGGCGACGGTGAGGTTGCCCGCGCGGTCCAGGACGAAGTCCGAAGTGGGGGTGCTGGTGTAGGTGCAGCTGATCGGGGTGGCGCGGTCCGGGTCGGCGCCGGGGAGCCAGGCCGCGGCGTAGTCGCGCAGCGCGGCCTGGCGGGTCGGGTCGGGGGTGCGGTCGCGGTGGTCGGGGTCGGTCTCCGGGCCGCCGCCGTGGAAGCCGACCTTGACGCCCTCGCCGGGGGTGAGCAGGCCGTAGACCGTGCCCGCGCCCCGGTGGTGGATGAACGAGGGCCAGCGGTCGGTGCCGGTGGCGAAGTGGGCGGGCTGCTCCTCGGTGACGCGCAGGGGCGGGAGGGTCAGGTGCGGGGCGAGGAGCCCGCGGGTCCACGCGCCGACGGCGACGACGGCCTGGCGGGCGCGGTAGGTGGCGCGCCCTGTGGTGACGGTGACGCCGTTCGCGCCGTGGGTGAGGCGCAGGGCGGGCTCGCCGTGGTGGACCTGGGCGCCGTGGGCCCTCGCGGCGGCCTGGAGGGTGCGGACGGTCAGGTCGGCGTCGAGCCTGCCCGCGCGCGGGTGGTGCAGGACGGGGCCGTCGAACCGCAGGGCGGGCCAGCGCTCGGCGGCCTCGCGCGGGTCGAGCGGGGTGGCGGGGACGCCCTCGGCGGCGAGCGCGTCCTGGATGCCGGTGAGGTCGCCGTGGTCGACGCCGCCGGTCTCCTGGAGCACCTCGGGACCCAGCTCGCGCCACAGCGGGAGGGCGCGGGCGGCGAGCCGGACGTAGAGCGGGTCGGCGTAGGCCAGGCGGAAGATCCGGGACGCGCCGTGCGAGGCGCCCTCGGTGTGGCCGGGGGCGAAGCGCTCCAGCAGCAGCACGTCGGCCCCGCGCAGGGCGAGCCGCCAGGCCGCCGCGGACCCCATCGCACCGCCACCGACCACCACTACGTCCACGTCGACCACGGGGTGAGGATCACCGGGGGCGGGGTGGTCTGTCGAGGCGGTCCCACGCCTCGGGCGGGGTGGTGGGCGGCGGCGGGCGGGGGCGGCTCAGCGGGTGGCGACGACGGACGCGCCGCCGGAGTCCGGGTCGTGCTCGACGCGCGCGGTCAGGCCCGCCGCGCGCACGGCGGCGACGGCGCCGTCGACCTGGGCCTCGCCGATCTCGAACAGCAGCGCGCCGCGCCCGGACAGCCAGTCCGGCGCGCCCGCCGCGACCCGGCGCAGCACGTCGAGCCCGTCCGAGCCGCCGTCGAGCGCGGTGCGCGGCTCGTGGTCCCTGGCCTCGGGGGGCATGAGGCCGATCGCGCCGGTGGGCACGTACGGGGCGTTGGCGAGCAGCACGTCGACCCGGCCGCGCAGGTCGTCGGGGAGCGGGTCGTACAGGTCGCCGCGGTGGACGCGGTGCGGGGCGGGCAGGTTGCGGCGGGCGCACTCGGCGGCGGCCGGGTCCAGGTCGGCGGCGGTGACGCGCGCGCCGGGCAGCCGGTGGGCGAGCGCCGCGCCGAGCGCCCCCGAGCCGCAGCACAGGTCGAGGACGACGGGGGCGGGCGGGGCCAGGGCGGCGGCCAGGTCGACCAGGCGCTCGGTGCGGCGGCGGGGGACGAACACGCCGGGGGCGACGGTGATCCGCAGGCCGCAGAACTCGGCCCAGCCGAGCAGGTGCTCCAGGGGGTCGCCCGCCGCGCGGCGGGCGACCAGGGCGTCCCGGGCGGCGGGGGCGGTGGTGGCGGCGAGGAGGAGGTCGGCCTCGTCCTCGGCGAACACGCACCCGGCCGCGCGCAGGCGGTCCACGACGGTGGTGCGGAGGTGGTCGGTGGGGGGCATGGGGCGCCGGTCCGGGGTGGTTGCCGGGGCGCTCCGGCTGCGGCCCCTACCGCGCGCCAGGAGGGAGCGCCCCGCGTCGACCAGCGTTGATGGGACTCACCTCCTCGGATCGGTGTGCGGCCAGCGTACCGGCAGGGGTGGCGCGGCGCGGGGGTGGCGGCCTCAGCCGCACTCCCGCGCCCGCGCCAGGAGCTGGGCGCGCTCGGGCTCGTTGCGGGTCAGGGCGGCGGCGCGCTCGAACTCGGCGCGGGCCTCCCCGGTCCGGCCGAGGCGCGCCAGCAGGTCGCCGCGCGCGCTGGGCAGCAGGTGGTAGCCGGCCAGGGCCTTCTCCCCCAGCAGCTCGTCCACCAGCTCCAGCCCGACCTCCGGCCCGAACGCCATGCCGCACGCCACCGCGTGGTTGAGCGCGATCACCGGTGACGGGGTGCGCAGCGCGAGCAGCTCGTACAGGCCGACCACGCGCACCCAGTCGGTGTCCTCGGCGGTGGCGGCGCGGGCGTGGCAGGCGGCGATCGCGGCCTGCGCGGTGTACGGGCCGCCGCCCAGCCGCTCCGCCCGCTCCAGCCCGGCCAGGCCCCTGGTGATCAGCAGCCGGTCCCAGCGGGAGCGGTCCTGGTCCAGCAGCCGGACCGGCGCGCCGACCGGGGAGGTGCGGGCGCGGATGCGGGACGCCTGGAGCTCCATCAGCGCCAGCAGGCCGTGCGCCTCGGGCTCGCGCGGCACGAGCGAGACCAGCACCCGGCCGAGGCGCAGGGCGGTCGCGCACAGGTCGGGCCGCACCAGGTGCGCGCCGCCGGTGGCCGAGTAGCCCTCGTTGAAGATCAGGTAGAGGACGCCGAGGACCGAGCCGAGGCGTTCGGCGCGCTGCTCGTCCGGCGGGGTCTCGAACCGCACCCCGGCCTTCGCCAGCGCCTTCTTCGCCCGGACGATCCGCTGCGCCGCGGTCGACTCCGGCACCAGGAACGCGCCCGCGATCTCCTCGGTGGTCAGCCCGCCCACGACGCGCAGGGTCAGCGCGACGCGGGCGTCCGGGGACAGCACCGGGTGGCAGGCGGTGAAGACCCGGTTGAGCAGGT
>NZ_JBQGCX010000464.1:0-4477 GCF_052038725.1 Actinosynnema sp. | reverse complement strand
TGAAGGCCCGGTCCACCGGATCCTCGCCGCGATATTCGAACCAGTCGAAACTCGCCACCGGCTGCGCCGCGGCGGGCGCGGCCAGGAGGAGGGCTAGAAAGGCGAGAGGTTTCATGACGCGCAGTGCTCCCGGATGAAGTCGCGGTGGGTGGGCATATAGTCGGCTGAATTCGCGACGGCTTCGCGGATATGGGCGAGGCGTGCGCGCGTCTCCTCAAGGCTCATCACTTCGGCGACCGGATCGAAGCTTGCCGGCCGCATCAATTGTCCATGCATCACCGCGAACCAGCTGGTGTCGTTGAACAGCTCTTCATTCTCGCGGAAGGCGCGGCCGTGGCTGCGGAACACCCGCACCGCGCCGTCGCGCCGCACGATCCGGTGCTCGCACTGCACCGGGGTCTCCTCGGTGGCCAGCTGCTGCCACATGTCGTCGACCCAGGCCCGGTCGTCCGGGTGCACCAGGTCCAGGTAGGTCCGGTACGTGGTGCGCTCGTCGCGCGGCACGCCGAACAGCTCGGCGAGCATGTCCGACCACACCACCTCGCCGGTCGCCAGGTCCCACTCCCACACGCCGAGCCGGGCGGCGCGCTGGGCGTCGGCGAGCCTGCGCCGGTCCTCCCGCAGCTGCTGCTCCATGGCCCGCGCCTCGGTGACGTCCTGCACGGTCCCGTGCAGCCGCACCGGGGCGCGCCCGCCGGGCTCGCGCTCGACGCGGGCGCGGCACACGTAGACCCGGTCGCCCAGCTCGCTGCGCACCTCGGCCTCCTGCGTGCGGCCGTCCTTGGCGCGCAACAGCTTCCGGCGCAGCTCCAGCAGGTGGGCGCGGTCGTCGGCGTGCACGCCGCTGAGCAGGTCGTGGCGGTCGGGCGAGACGCCGATGGCCGAGTACATCTCCAGCAGCACCTCGCTGCGGTGCAGCGAGCGGCCCCGCACGTCGTAGGTCCAGCTGCCGATGCGGGCGATCCGCTGCGCCTCCAGCAGGCGCGCGCGCTCGGTGGCGAGCGCCCGGTCGGCGCGCCACTGCTCGGTGATGTCCCTGATGTAGCCGGTGATCAGCCGGGCGCGGCCGTCGGCGCGCAGCCCGGCCTCGGCGACGCCCCGGATCCAGCGCAGCTCGCCGTCGGGCCGGACGACCCGGTAGACGATGTCTATCGGCGCGCCGGTGATCTCGCGGTTGCTCCAGTAGCTGGCGACCACGTCGTGGTCGTCCGGGTGGGTCACCGCGAGGACGGCCTGCGCTCCGGGCACGACCGAGCCGGGCTCGATGCCGAGCAGCTCGTAGTGCGTCCTGGACCACACGGTCGCGCCGGTGTCCGGGTCGTACTCCCAGGAGCCGATGGCGGCCACGCGCTGGACCGCGCGCAGCCGCCGCTGCTCGTCGCGCAGCTCGTCGGCGGCCTTGGCCAGGTCGGACACGTCGACCAGCAGGACGGTGGTCAGCCCCGCGGCGTCGGCGGGTCCGCGCACGACGCGCACCACGACCTGGGCGCCGTCGGCGCGGGTGAGCCGGTGGTCCGGCGGGTCGCCCGCGAGCAGCTCGCCGAGGGGTCGGCCGACGAGCGCGCCGGGGTCGGCGACCCCGGCGAGCACGGCCGCCGCGGCGCTGGCCCTGACCACGACGCCCTCGGGGTCGCACAGCAGCGAGGGCGGGTCGGGCGGCGTCACGCCGCCCAGCGCGACGGCCTCGGGTCGCGCCGGCCCCTCGGGGTCGTCGAGCACCACTGGAGCGCGGCCAACCCGCTTGGGCACGGTCCCACCTTCCCGTGTCTGGGGGCGGGGATGCCCGGCCCGGCCGCTGCCCCGTGGACCGCCCGCGAAAGCAACCCCCTCGACCGGGGATCGTTCCCCCGGAAGAGAAGGACGCTAGCGCCTAGCAGCGTCACGTCCCACCCCTTAACGGACTAACGATTGAACCCGATCGTGGCGTCGTTTTCCCGAGAAGAAGACGGACAGCGTCGGCCGGAGCTCTCCCAACTCCGACAGGGGATCAGGCTACTCCGTCTTCGGCCGCTGCCAAGGCCACAGCGGCGGCGACTTCCGGCCCGACCCTGGGGTCGAGCGCGCTCGGCACGATCCGGTCCACCGCGAGGTCCTCGGCGGCCACGGCGGCGATCGCCCCGGCGGCGGCCAGCTTCATGCCCTCGGTGATGCGCCTGGCCCCCGCGTCCAGCGCGCCGCGGAAGATGCCGGGGAACGCGAGCACGTTGTTGATCTGGTTGGGGAAGTCGCTGCGCCCGGTGGCCACGACGGCGGCGTGCCTGGCCGCGACCTCGGGGTGCACCTCGGGGTCCGGGTTGGACAGCGCGAACACCACCGAGCCCGCCGCCATGCTCGCGACCTGCTCCTCGGGGACCTGCGCGGAGGAGACGCCGACGAAGACGTCCGCGCCGCGCAGCGCCACGTCCAGGCCGCCGCGCAGCCCGCTGCCGTTGGTGAGCGGGGCCAACTGCTCCTTCACCGGGTTCAGCCCGGCGCGTCCGGCGTGGATGATCCCGCGCGAGTCCACGAGGGTCACCTCGCCCGCGCCCGCGGCGAGCAGGATGCGGGTGATCGCGACGCCCGCCGCGCCCGCGCCCGAGACCACCACGCGCTGGTCCGCGATGTCCTTGCCCAGCACGGTGTTCGCGCCGCGCAGGGCGGCGAGGGTGACGACGGCGGTGCCGTGCTGGTCGTCGTGCATGACCGGCACGTCCAGCGCCTCGATCAGCTTCGCCTCCAGCTCGAAGCAGCGCGGGGCGGAGACGTCCTCCAGGTTGACCGCGCCGAAGGACGGGCGCAGCCGGACCAGGGTCTCGACGATCTCGTCCACGTCGGTGGTGTCGAGCACCAGCGGGATGGAGTCGAGGCCGCCGAAGGTCTTGAACAGCGCGGCCTTGCCCTCCATGACGGGCAGGGAGGCGCGCGGGCCGATGTCGCCGAGGCCCAGCACGGCGGTGCCGTCGCTGACGACGGCGACCAGGCGGCCCGCCCCGGTGTTGCGGTCGGCGAGGGCGGGGTCGGCGGCGATGGCGCGGCTGACCCTGGCCACGCCGGGCGTGTAGGCGATGGACAGCGCCCTGGGGTCGGCGAGCGAGGCGGTGGCCCCCACGGCGAGCTTGCCGCCCTCGTGGGCGGTGAAGATCTCGTCGTCGGTGAGCTGGACTGGGGTGTCGTTCACTGCGGTCACTTGACCTGGTCCTTCCTGCGGCGCGTGAGGCCGGTCAGCACTCCGGATCGCGTTGTCGCGCGTGATCGACGGGGCCGTGGGGTGTTAATGGGGCGCGGAACACCCATTCGGGGTCGAGTTGCGACCGAATGGCGGTCCGCGAAGCCTGGGTTCGCCAGGTGTGGCAGCGTAGGGCATCACCGAGTGCGGTGGGGATCACACCATCGCAGCAGGTCAGGGGCATCTTCCAGAACGCTCGTCCGGTTTGGCGCGCGGTTCGGCGGATTTGCGCAGGCAGGATCGGTCAAGACCCGTAATGAACTAGGGTGACGCCCATGCAGGCACGCGAGTTGCGAATTCCCGGTGCGTTCGAGTTCACACCTTCGGTTTTCCCGGACGACCGCGGCTTCTTCGTCGCCCCGTTCCAGGAGTCGGCGTTCGAGCGGATCACCGGGCACCGCCTGCGGGTCGCGCAGGTGAACCACTCGCAGTCCCGGCGCGGGGTGGTCCGGGGGCTGCACTACGCGGACGTGCCGCCGGGTCAGGCGAAGTACGTGCACTGCCCGCGCGGCAGGCTGCTGGACGTGGTGGTGGACATCCGGGTCGGGTCGCCGACGTTCGGGCAGTGGGACGCGGTGGAGCTGTCGGCGGAGAAGTTCAACGGGGTGTACCTGCCCGAGGGGTTCGGCCACGCGCTGATGGCGCTGGAGGACGACACGGTCACCGCGTACCTGTGCAGCGAGGGGTTCAACCCGAAGGCGGAGCGCGGCGTCGACCCGCTGAGCCTGGACCTGCCGTGGCCGGAGGGGATCGAGCCGGTGCTGTCCGAGAAGGACGCGCAGGCGCCGAGCCTGGCGCAGGCGCGGGAGCAGGGCCTGCTGCCGGACTACGAGGAGTGCGTCCGCTGGTACGCGGAGCTCAAGCGCGCCTGAGCCTCACCCGAGCTCCAGGCCGCCCCCGGCCCACGGCGACCGCTTCAGCCGACCGGGCCGGGGCCACACCCGGAACCGCACGACCCCGAGCACCTCGGCCGGTCCCAGCTCGCGGGAGTCGGTGGAGGCGAACGGGTTGTCCCCCTCCACGTGCCACCCGACCCCGTCCGCCCGCACGGCCCGCTTGACGGACAGCTGGCCGGGCCGGTGCGCCCACCTGACCAGCACGACGTCCCCGGCGCGCGGTGGCCGCCCGTGCGCCACGGAGACGAGATCCCCCGTCCGGATGGTGGGGTGCATGGAGGGCCCGCGGACCTTGAGCATCCCGAGCACGATCACCTCCGACTGCCCGACCGGTTCACTCGGAGTAGTGTTCCGCACGTCGGAGCATCCATTGTCA
>NZ_JBQGCX010000463.1:0-1654 GCF_052038725.1 Actinosynnema sp. | reverse complement strand
TGGGCTGGGCGCTGCGCGGCACCGGGCGCCAGCTCGTGGTGGCGCCGTCGGTCGCCGACGTGGCCGGCCCCCGCATCCACGTGCGGCCCGTGGCGGGGCTGGCCCTGCTGCACCTGGAGGAGCCGAGCTTCTCCCGTACCGGGTGGCTGCTCAAGCGAGGCGTGGACCTCGCCGGTGCGGCGGTCGGCGTCGTCGTGCTGGCGCCGCTGCTGCTCGCGCTGGCGCTGCTGGTCCGCGCGACCAGCGACGGGCCGGCCTTCTACCGTCAGGAGCGCGTCGGCTACGACGGCTCGACCATCCGCATCTGGAAGCTGCGCACCATGGTCGCCGACGCCGACGCCGAGCTGCAGCAGCTGCTGCGGGCCCAGGGCGGGGCCGGGACCCCGCTGTTCAAGGTCGACGACGACCCCCGCGTGACCCCGGTGGGGCGGGTGCTGCGCGCCTACAGCCTCGACGAGCTGCCCCAGCTGTTCAACGTGCTCACGGGCCAGATGAGCCTGGTCGGGCCGCGCCCGCAGCGGGACGCGGAGGTGGCGCTGTACCGCCCGCACCAGCGCCGGCGCCTGCTCGCCAAGCCCGGCATGACGGGGCTGTGGCAGGTGAGCGGCCGCAACGAGGTCGCGTGGGAGGACGCCGCCGAGCTCGACCTGTACTACGTGGAGAACTGGACCCTCGGCCTGGACGTGGTGCTGCTGCTGCGCACGGTGCTCGTGGTGCTGCGCGGCGCCCGGGCAGGTGCGCGGTGAGGGTCCTCCACGTCACCGAGACCTACGCCAGCGGGGTCGCGAGCGCCGTCGACCGCTACGTCGCCTCCACCCCCGACCTGGAGCACCACCTGCTCTGGTCCGGGGACCGCGCGGACCGCGCGTCCGCGACCCCTTCCGGGCGCTTCGCGTCGGCGACGGCGCTGCCCTCCGGCCACCTGCGCCGCCGCGCTGCCGTGCGCGCGACGGTCCAGAGACTCGGTCCGGATGTCGTGCACGCCCACTCCTCATACGCCGGGCTGTACGTTCGGACGGCGGTGCGCGCCTCCTCCTGCCGACCGGTCGTCTACACCCCGCACTGCTGGGCCTTCGAGCGGCTCGACCTCCCCCGGGCCGCCAGGTGGGTCCTGCGTGCTGTGGAGCTCGCCCTCCTGCTGAACACGAGCGTCGTCGCCGCCTGCTCGGAGGGTGAGGCCGAGCGCTCGGCCCCCCGCGGCGTCCGGCCCCGCGTCGTCGTCGTGCCTCAGCTGGCGCCGCCGTCGACCGTCCCCGCGCAGCGACGGGCCGACCACGACGAGCCCCGGGCCGGGGCGCCCGGCGACCTCACCGTGGTGGGGGCCGGACGCATCTGCGCCCAGAAGGACCCGGCGTTCTTCGCCTCGGTGGTGTCCGCCGCCCGGTCCGCCGGGCTCACCGTCCGGGCGACGTGGATCGGCGACGGTGACCCGGCGCTGCGCCGGGTCCTGGAGGCCGCGGACGTGACCGTGACCGGGTGGCTGGGCCGCGGTGAGGTGCCCAGCGCCTTGGCCCGTCACTCGGTCTACCTCCACTGCGCCGCGTGGGAGGGCTTCCCCGTCACCCTGCTGGAGGCGCACGCGGCAGGCTGCGTGCCCCTGCTGCGAACCACGGCGAGCCAGGGCCGGCGCACGCTGCCCACCTCGTTCTCGACC
>NZ_JBQGCX010000462.1:0-4111 GCF_052038725.1 Actinosynnema sp. | reverse complement strand
GGGCGGCGCGGGGGGGCCCCCGGGGGCGGGGGTGGTGCGGGGCGGCTCCGGCGGGGGGGCGCGCGCCGGGCGGAGGAGCCGCACCCCGTGAGCCGCGCACGAGGCCGAGGTGCGGCGGCCGGTGGTTCGCGCCGCCGCGCAGCACGGGCCCGGCCCCGTTGCCGGACCCCGTGCGCTCACTCCCGGTCGATCACGTCCGGTCGATCACTTCCGGTTGACCAGCGCCCAGGTCGCGGGCAGCAGGCCCGCGGCCAGCGCGGTCTTGATCGCGTCGCCGACCAGGAACGGCACGACGCCCGCGGCCAGCGCGGCGCCCAGGCCCATGCCCGTCGCGGCCATCAGCCACGGCACGCCGAACGCGTAGATCGCCAGGTTGCCCAGCGCCATCGTGCCCGCCGTGCGCAGCGGGGTGCGGTCGCCGCCGCGCGCGGCCAGGTAGCCGACCAGGGAGCTGGCGAACACGAAGCCGACGACGTAGCCCAGCGACGGGGGCGTGCCGTAGGACGCGCCCTGGAACCACGGCACACCGGCCATGCCCGCCACCAGGTAGAGCAGCATCGACGCCGAGCCGCGCCGCCAGCCCAGCGCCGCGCCGACGAGCAGCGCCGCGAACGTCTGGCCGGTGATCGGGACCGGGGTGCCGGGGACGGGCAGCGCGATCTGCGCGGCGACGCCGGTCAGCCCGGCGCCCGCGACGACCAGCGCGACGTCGCGCGCCAGCGCGCCGGGGACCAGATCGGCGAGCACGGCCCTGCGGCCGGGAACGGCGAACACGGACACGGGGACCTCCAGGGTTCGTGGGACTCACCGGGAGGTTAATCGCGCGCGACCCGCTCGGCGCTGGTCGGACCCTACAAAGTCAGCCGCCCGCCGCAGTCCGCGCCCGCCAACCGGCACCGTCGTCCCAGCGGGTGGTCACCGACCGGCGTGCGGCGGTTCGGTGTTCCGCCGGGTCTTGGTCCACCCGTCGCGCCCGGTCGCCAGCCGCGCCGCCGCCCGCCACGACGTCAGGTAGAAGGTGTAGACGTACAGCCCGTAGCCGAACCCGTACCCGAGCGAGCGCCAGAACCCGGTGCCCGGCTCGCACCGCGCCCGGTACACCGGCCCCCACAGCGCGAACGGCACCAGCCCGAACACCCCGTACACCGCGAACAGCAGCCACGCGCCGCCGGTGAACCACGACCACACCGCGCCCGGCGCGAGCACCACCTGGTGGGCCAGCAGCAGCAGCGGGACCGGGTAGACGAGGGTGCCGAGCAGCTGCATCCACGGCTGCGCCAGGTAGTAGGTCAGCTCCGCCGCGCCCAGCGTGGACAGGTGCGGCGAGTCCCAGACGCGCCGCAGGTAGCGGGCGCACTGCATGGTGCCCTGGCCCCACCGGGTGCGCTGCGCCAGGAACCGCCGCAGGCTGTACAGGCCCTCCTGCCGCACGTGCGCGCCGGTGGTGAACGCGGTCCGCCAGCCCGCCGTGAGCAGGTGCACGCCCAGCTCGAAGTCCTCCAGCAGCGACCCGCGCCACGGCCCGGCCGGACCGGCCACCGAGTCCAGCGCGGACAGCCGGGTGAACTGGCCGTTGCCGCCCAGCGAGATCGTGCCGGTGACGCCCCTGGACAGCTGGATCGCGGCGATCGCGGTCCGGAACTCCAGGTCCTGCATCCGCACCAGCCCGGCCCCGAACGCCCGCCGCCAGCGCGGAACGCCCTCCTGCCGCACCCCGGTGTTGACCATGCGCACGTCCACCTGCACCGCCCCGACCTCGGGCGAGCCGAACAGCTCGGGGGCCGCGCACACCTCCAGGCAGTTCGCGGCGGGCCTGCCGTCGGCGTCCACCACGACCACCACGACCCGCCCCGCGTCCAGGTCGCCGCGCCCCGCCAGCCACGCCCGCAGCGCCCGGTAGCCCGCGTTCAGCGCGTCGCCCTTGCCGGTGCGCGCCGACGGCGCCCGCCTGCGCACCAGCCGCACCGCCGGGTCCGCCTCCGCCAGGGCGCGCACCACCTCGGCCGTGCCGTCCGCCGAGTCGTCGTCGACCACCCACACGCGCGCCGCCGGGAACGTGGCGCGCAGGTAGCGCACCGTCCCGCCGACCACCGCGGCCTCGTCCAGGCAGGGCAGCAGGAAGTGCCAGTCGAACCCGGCCGGGTCGCCGGACGGCTCCGGCCTGCGCCGCAGGTACGGCACCACGATCACGCCCACGTACACCAGGAACGCCACGCTCATGGTCAGCGCGAGCGCCTGGGTGAACCCCAGCAGCGCGTCCAGGCTCACCGGCGCGTCGCCAGCCAGGTGAAGGCCACCAGCGCGGCGGCCCCGCCGAACACGCTCACCAGCGACCCCAGCAGCGTGTGGCCCCAGTGGTAGCCGTCCGCCACGCCCAGCCAGCGCACCAGGCCGACCATGAGCAGCACCCGCGCCTGGTTCACCAGCACCACCGCGCCGCCCGCGACGGCCAGCGCCAGCAGCACGCTCCGGGTGATCCGGGGCCGCAGCGCGACCATCACCGCGCCGACCACCAGCAGCGGGACCAGCAGGAACGCCGAGGTGCACTCCGGGGTCATCCGCAGGCCGAGCGGCGCGTCCGTGCCGAGGCCGAAGTAGACGGTCTGCCGGTGCGCGGCCACCTCCACCCCGTCCTCGCCGATCAGGCCGAGCAGCGCGCCCGCCAGGGTGATCTCGGCGGCCCGGTACGCGGTGTGCGCGAGCACCAGCGCCGCCGAGCCACCGAGCAGGGCGGCCACGACCACCCGGTGGAGTCGCCCCGGTCGGGGGACAGCCAGCACCACGAAACCCATCCCTTCCCGCACGTTCTGCACGACCGGTCAGCGCTCGAACGAGCTATCGAATGGACATCGGACCGCGCGCAGTGCGACTGCACTCCCTGAACAGGTGACAAAGTGAGGCTAATTCGGAACTGGAATCCACCGTAGGTGCGAGGCTGTGGGCGATTCGAGTGGCCGCACTGGGCTTTTCCGGGCATCCCCTGTCAAGGCATCCCCGGAACAGCCGATAGGTGCAAATGCTCCCCCCACACGATTCCCCGGACGGAGAAGGGAAATCCATGCGCGTCCGAACCCCGCGCCACCGCGTCCCGCGCCCCAGCGGACTAGCCGGACTGGTCGCGGTGGCCGCCCTCCTGATCAGCGCGACGCCCGCGGGGGCGGTGGGGGGCGACGCCTCCGCCTTCGGCGTGCGGCTCGACCTGTCGCTCCTGGGCAGCAGGGCCACCTCGGTCGGCCCGTTCGCCGCCGCCCACTCCGAGGACGGGCCGCTCACCAGCACGTTCAAGACCGTCGACGTGCCCGGCGCGCTCTCCACCGGCCTGCTCAGCACCGACTCGGCGCGCGACGAGCGCTCCGGCGGCCTCGCCGCCCGCGCCAGCGTCGTCGACGTGCGGGTGGACCTGCTGGCCGCGCTCACCGGCCCCTGGTCCGCCGAGGCCGTGGAGGCCGAGTGCTCCTCGACCCAGGACGGCCTCACCGGGTCGGCCAGGCTGGTCGGGCTGAGCGCGGGCACCCTGCAGACCCCGGCCGCCGAGCCCGCCCCCAACACCACCGTCGACGTGGGCGCGCTCGGCGTCACCGTGGCGGAGCTCGTGCTCAACGAGCAGGTCCGCAACGACGACGGCAGCCTCACCGTCACCGCGCTGCGCCTGCGCCTGCTCGACGGCGTCGTCGGCTCGCTCGGCAGCGGCGACCTGGTCATCTCGTCCACGACCTGCGGCGCCGCCGCGCTGCCCGTCCCGCTGGCCTCCGGCGCGGGCCTGTGGATCGGCGTCGGCGCGCTCGCGCTGGTCGTGCTGCCCGCCTCGTACGCGGCCGGCCGTCGGCGCGCACCGGAGGTGGTGTGAAGGTGTACCGGATGCCTGGCGCAGGGGTCGCCGTGGGAACGGGCGTGGGAACGCTCGCCGCGACCGGCGCCGATGTGACGTGGTGGGCCGTCGCGGGTGTCGCGCTGCTCGTCTCGGGGGTCCTGCTGCTTCGCAGGTCCCGCGGGCGGCGCGCGCACCACGACGGCTGATCGCGAGCGGGGTCCCCGGCGACCCAACCCCCCGAGCGCCGGGGACCCCGTGCCCTGACAGGGAGTACGAGATGAAGGAAGTCCTGCTGCTGGC
>NZ_JBQGCX010000461.1:0-4787 GCF_052038725.1 Actinosynnema sp. | reverse complement strand
GCCAGCAGCAGGATCGGCGCGTCGCGCAGGATCGCGCGGGCCAGCGCGACCCGCTGCCGCTGCCCGCCGGACAGCTTCACGCCGCGCTCGCCCACCACCGTGTCGAACCCCTCCGGCAGCTCCCGCGCGAACTCCACCACGTGCGCCGCGCCCGCCGCCCGCTGGATCTCGGCCTCGCTCGCGCCGGGCCTGGCGAACGCGATGTTCTCCCGCAGCGTCCGGTGCAGCATGGACGGGTCCTGCGGCACGTACGCGATCAGCCCGCGCAGCTCCGCCTGCCGCACCCGCGAGATGTCCTGCCCGCCGATCCGCACGCTGCCGCCGTCCACGTCGCTCAGCCGCAGCAGCAACCGGGTCAGCGTGGTCTTGCCCCCGCCCGAGCGCCCGACCAGGCCGACCCTGGCGCCCGCCGGGATGTCCAGGTCCAGCCCGGTGAACAGCGGCGGCGCGCCGGGGTGCGCGAACGCCACGCCGTCGAAGCTCACGCGGGAGTCCCCGGTCGGGGCCGGCTCCGGTTCGGCGGGGTCGAGCACGGTCGGCTCGTCCAGCAGCAGCTCGGTGAACTGCGCGGCCTCGGTGAGCGAGCCCTCCAACCGCCGGTAGACGTGGTTGAACTCGAACATGATCCGGGTGGCGTTGCCGTAGTAGGTGAACGTCACCAGCAGCGCCTCCAGGCCCAGCCCGCCGCTCACCCACACCGCCACCACCAGGCCGAGGACGTTGGTGAGCACGGACATCGGCGCCACCAGCACGTCCACCCGCAGGTTCCCGTAGTCCCACGAGCGCAGCGCCAGCGCCCGGCTCTCGGCCGCCCGCCGCCGGTGCTCGGCGCCCTCCCGCTCCTCCGCGCCGAACGCCCGCACCGCCTCCACGTTCGACAGCACGTCCGCGACGTGCCCGGACACCCGCGCGTAGGCGGCCTCGCGCTCGTCGACCAGGCGCTGGCGGCGGCGCACCAGCGGGGCAGCCGCGAAGCCGGTGACCAGGATCAGGCCGAGCAGCACCGCCACCAGCGCCGGGTGGTAGCCCCACAGCACCACGCACGCGAAGCCCAGCGGCACGACCTTGGCGACCACGCTGAACACCAGCGCGTCGGTGAAGTCCTCGAAGCGGCCCGCGAAGCCGAGCACCCGCTTGGTCAGCGACCCGGCGAAGTTGGTGTGGAAGAACGCCGCGTCCTTGGCCAGCAGCGCGTCGAAGCCGGACACCGACAGGTGCTCGATGCCCCGGCCGTCGACCCGGTTCAGGCAGTGGATGCCGACGCGCCACAGCAGTTCGGCGAACAGCATCACGCCGCCGAACGCCAGCAGGAGCGGCGCGGCCTCGGCGACGCCCGCGCCCTCCACGACCCGGCCCGCGAGCGCGGCGACCGCCAGCGGGGCCACGTACAGCAGGCAGGTGTTGCCCAGCGCGGGCAGCAGCATCCCGCCCGCGGTGAGCGGGCCGTGGCGGCGCAGCTCCCGCAGGTACAGGCGCAGCGCGAGCAGCACCGCCCTGCCCCGGCCGGTGGTGGACTGCTCTCCTGCGCCCTGCTCCGGTGGTGCCCCCACGGATCGCCTCCTCCAGGATCGGTCCCGGCGCCCGATGCTGCACCGGGCCGGAGGGGCCGGGCGATCGAATAACACTTCTGCCCCAACCGGTTCCCCCGTCCGCCGAACGCGGGCGCACCCGCTGTGGCGCCCCGGCCGCCTGGCGCGGCGGGGGTGGACCTGGAAGTCTTCGCGGGGTGAGCGAGGAGCAGCACGGGGTCGCGGACTTCCTGCGCGGGCGGTGGCGGGTGCGGCGGCGCGTCGTGGACCACCGGGCCGGGCAGGAGGGCGCCTTCACCGGGTGGGCGGTGTTCGCGGACGACCCGGAGTCCGGTCAGCTCGCCTACCACGAGGAGGGCGAGGTCGAGCTGGGCGGCGTGCGGCGGCCCGCCACGCGGTCGCTGCGGTACGCCGAGCGCGGCGCGGACGTGCTGGACGTGACGTTCGCCGACGGCCGCGAGTTCTACCGGCTGCGCCTGGGCGAGGGCGGCTGGAGCGCGGACCACTGGTGCAGCCCGGACACCTACCTGGTGACCGGCCGGATCACCGGCCCGGACAGCTACACCGAGCGCTGGCGCGCCACCGGCCCGGCCAAGGACTACGAGCTGCTCACCGACTACGAGCGCGACGGCGGGCCCGAGGGTCCTTGACCGGGTCGCGGGGTCAGTCCAGCGCCACCACCCCGGCGGGGCAGCGGTGCACCGCGTCGCGCACCTTCGGCAGCAGCTCGTCCGGCGGGTCGGGGCGCAGCACCACGCCCACGCCGTCGTCGTCCTGGTCGAACACCTCCGGCGAGGCGAGCACGCACTGCCCCGACCCGATGCACCCGTCCCGCTCGATCCGCACGGTCACCGCCGTCACCACACCACGGGGATCTCGACGGCTGAGTAGGTGATCGAGTCCGTCCGGAACCGCATCTGCGGCACCGGGACCGCCGGGGCCAGGTCCGGGAACCGGGTGAACAGCGACCGCAGCATGATCTGCAGCTCGGTGCGGGCCAGGTTCGCGCCCAGGCACTGGTGCGGGCCGAACCCGAAGCCCAGGTGCGCCACGCTCTTCCGGGTCAGGTCCAGCTCGCCAGCCTGCTCGCACAGCGCGTCGTCCAGGTTCGCGGTGAGCGAGACCGTGACCCACTCGCCCTCGCGGATCGTCACGCCGTCCAGCTCCACGTCCTGGAGCGCCCGCCGCGCCAGCGCGGCCCCGCCGAGCCTGCCCTGCGAGTAGCGCAGCAGCTCCTCGACGATCACGTCCACCCGGTCCGGGTCGGCCTGGAGCACCGCCCGCTGCTCGGGGTTCTCGAACAGGGTCAGCGCGAACAGCCCGATGGCGCCCGACGTGGTCTCGTGGCCGGCGGCGAGCAGCCCGATCGCCAGGAACAGCAGCTCGTCCAGCTCGAAGTCGGTCTCGTTGGCCATCAGCCCGATCAGGTCGTCGCTGGTGCCCTCGCGCTTCCTGGCCTCCACCACCGGCACCAGCACGCCCGCGAGCTCGGCGGCGTTGCGCAGGTAGTCCTCCTTGGCGTTGTCCACGCCGAACATGCCCCGCGCGGTGGCCTGGAACAGCGGCTGGTGCTCGGTGGGCACGCCCAGCAGCTCGGCGATCACCAGCGACGGGATCGGCAGGCAGAACGCCGAGACCAGGTCGGCGGGCGCGCCGGAGCGCTCCATGTCGTCCAGGTGCGCGTCGACGACGCGCTGGATGAACGGGCGCATGGCGTTCATCTTCTTGACCATGAACGCGCGGGAGAGCGGACGGCGCAGCCGCATGTGCTCGGCCCCGTCGAGCACGTTGATGTTGCCGGGGCGCTTCTCGCCGATGATCGTGTCCCCGGAGGCCCGCATGTCCGGCCCGCCCTCGCGCATGGAGGTGAAGCGCGGGTCGGACAGCACCGTCCTGACCCCGGAGTAACTGCTGATCACCCACGCCGGAACCCCGTTGGGCCACACCATCCGCACCGGTCCGTGCCCGAGCGCCTCCACCATCCCGGCCGGTGGTCCCAGGGGGTGAGCGCGCTGGTCGCGGGGGACGGGGAGGATGGCGGACTCGGTCACGGTGGGCGTCCTTCCAGCAGGAGGGGACTTGCCGGGGGCGAGCGCACCGACGGTAACGCGACCTGGGGGTGCGATCGGACCGCCAACGGGTGGACACAGGGGTGCGGCGGAACGCAGGAGTGCGGAGAGCCGGGGGCGGTCACCCGGTGATGAGCTTCGCGGCGTCGGGCGCGTAGACGGTCATCCAGTGCGGGCGCAGCCGGTAGTAGAACACCTCCCCGTCCCAGTCGCTCTGGTCGCCGTAGAAGTCCTTGAGGTAAGCGAGCACCTCCGGCCAGTCCGCGGCGGCCTCGCCGTCCGGGGGGTTGAGGACCTCCACCGCGCCGTGCGCGAACACCCCCAGGTCCTCGCCGCGCAGGTGCGCGGCGCTGGCGGCCGGGCGGGCCGCGAGGTGGCGGGCCTTGGCGGCGGTGCGCGCTGTGCCGAAGTGCCACTTGCCGTGCAGGAAGTGCCCGTCCACAGCGCTGATCCGCGGCTCGCCCTTCGCCGTCACGGTGGACAGGGCGAGCGTGCGCATCCCGGTCAGGACCTGGGTGAGCTGCTCGGCGGTCATGGTGTGCTCGACGACGATCGAGCGGAGGTGGTCGGTGGAGCGGGACAGGGAGGCGTCGAGCAGGGCCTGGAGCTCGTTGAGTTCTTCGGGCGTCTCACGCATCGAGCCACGGTAGCGGTGGCTGGAGCGCCCTCGGCCCCGCCCGGTTGTCACGCCCGGCTCGGCTCCACCACGGGCTCGCGCGCGACCGGGGTCCCGCCGCGGGCGGCTGTCAGCGCGGCGGCGACGGCGGCCGTGAGCGGCAGCACGAGTGCCAGGCAAGCCGCAGCCTGCTCCAGCGCCAACCACAGCACGTGCTGCGGCTGGCCGGACTCCAGGGTGAGCGCCAACGCGGTCAGCGGCGTCGCGACCCACGCGCCTGCGGCCCCTTCGGCGATCCCCGGCCGCCCGCTCACCACGACCCGCGCCACGAACACCACCAGCCCGGCGGCGGTGGCCAGGCAGGCGTTCAGCACCAGGTGGTCCAGCGCGTTCTCCTCGGTGACCTCGCCCGCCAGCGCCAGGCGGGGCGCCGCGGCGAGCGCGGTCACGGCTGCGGCGAGCAGCAGCACCCGCAACCGGCTGCCGACCGCCGTGCGCCAGGCCAGCACCGCGCCGGCGAGGTTGCCCGCCAGCAGCGCCAGGAACGGCGTGTAGGTCAGCACCAGCCACGCC
>NZ_JBQGCX010000460.1:0-5724 GCF_052038725.1 Actinosynnema sp. | reverse complement strand
GCGGCGGGCACCCCGAACGCCGTCGTCACCGCCGCCCTGTTCGACCTCGCCACGGGCGCGCGCGCCGACGTGCCGTGGGACGCCGACGCGTTCCCGTACCTGGCCACCGCGCACTGGTCCGCGCAGGGCGCCCCGCTGCTGTCCGTCCAGTCCCGCGCCCAGCGCGCCGTGCGGGTGCTGACCGCCGACCCGGCGACCGGCGCGACCACCGTCCTCAAGGAGAACACCGACCCGACCTGGCTGGAGCTGCCGCCCGGCGTCCCGTGCTGGTCGGCCGACGGCGAGCTGGTCGAGATCCTGCCGCACACCGGGGCCAACCGGCTCGTGGTCGGCGGCCGGGCCTGGTCCCCGGACGGGCTCCAGGTGCGCGCGGTGCTCGACGTCTCCGCCGAGGACGTGCTGGTCACCGCGTTCGAGGACGCCGACCCGACGCAGATCCACGTCTACGCGCTGACCGCGTCCTCGGCGACCCGCCTGACCGAGGAGGCCGGGGTGCACGCGGCGACCCGCGCGGGCGGGACCCTGGTGCTCTCCTCGTCCACCCTGGACCGCTTCGGCGCCCGCGCCACCGTCACCCGCGACGGCCGCGCCCACGAGGTCGCCTCGCACGCCGAGACGCCCGTGCTCACCCCCGAGCCGAAGCTGCTCACCGTCGGCGAGCGCGGCCTGCGCGCCGCCCTGCTCTACCCGGGCGGCCACGTCCCCGGCACGAAGCTGCCGGTGCTGCTGGACCCGTACGGCGGCCCGCACGCCCAGCGCGTCCTCACCGCCCGCAACGCCTACCTGACCTCGCAGTGGCTGGCCGACCAGGGCTTCGCCGTGCTCGTCGTGGACGGTCGGGGCACCCCCGGCCGCGGCCCGGCCTGGGAGCGCGAGATCGCGTTCGACCTCGCGGGCGTCACCCTCCAGGACCAGGTGGACGGACTGCGGGGCGCGGCGGCGGTCGAGCCCGACCTGGACCTCACCCGCGTGGCGATCCGGGGCTGGTCGTACGGCGGCTACCTGGCCGCGCTGGCCGTGCTGCGCCGCCCGGACGTGTTCCACGCGGCCATCGCGGGCGCCCCGGTGACGGACTGGCGGCTCTACGACACCCACTACACCGAGCGCTACCTGGGCGACCCGGCCGAGCGGCCCGAGGTGTACGACGCCAACTCGCTGATCGACGACGCGGGGGAGCTGGAGCGCCCGCTGATGATCGTGCACGGCCTCGCCGACGACAACGTCGTGGCCGCGCACACCCTGCGGCTGTCCTCCGCGCTGCTGGCCGAGGGCCGCCCGCACACCGTGCTGCCGCTCTCCGGCGTCACGCACATGACCCCGCAGGAGCAGGTCGCCGAGAACCTGCTGCTGCTCCAGGTCGACTTCCTCAAGAAGTCCCTCGCCTGACGCGGAAGCGGGAGGGCCGCCGCTCCCCGTGGGGAACGGCGGCCCGCCCGCCGGGACCGGCGAACCAGCGCGCCCGCCGGGCGGACCCCGAGGGGTCGCCCGTCAGACCTTCGCCGCGTGCCGCACCGAGTACGGCGGGACCGAGTTGCCGCGCAGCGCGAGCTCGTCGATCGACTCCGGCCGGTAGCCCGACTTCGGCAGCCGCTCCACCATCAGCGCGGTGGGGTCGGCGACCTCGTCGGCCCGGCCGAACAGGTAGGCCCACTCGTGCTCGTCGGAGCCGTAGTAGGCCACCGTGCCGAACACCTCGTTGAACCGCTGCCACATGCGCGTCAGCGTGGTGTTGCGCCACATCGTCTGGCAGCCCGCCTGGGACACCACGACGCCGCCCGGCGCGAGCAGCGCCTTGCACATGCCCAGGAACTCCGCCCCGTACAGGCGGTTGTGCTGGGCCTCCTCCTCGCGCTCGTCCGGCAGGTCCACCAGGACGATGTCGTAGCGCTCCGAGGTCGTGCGGATGTACTCCCACCCGTCCGTGTAGCGGACGCGGATCGGGCCCTCGCCCTTCTCGGCGAGCGCGAGCTCCTCCGGGGTGTAGCCGTACGGCAGGTGCTCCGCGCACAGCTTCACGGCCTGCTCGTCGATGTCGATGTGGTCGACCACCGACGCGCCGGCGGCCACCGCCATCTGGCACACGACGCCCTCGCTGGAGCCGATGACCAGCACCCGCTCGACCTTGTCCGCGAGCAGCAGCGCCGGGACCATCAGCGCCTCGTGGTAGGTGAGCTGGCTGAACTCGGTGCTCTGCCGGTCGTCGTCGCAGAACAGCGACAACCCCTGCGAGGTGCGCGCGATCACCAGGTGCTGGAAGTCGGTCCTCGTGTCGACGACCGTCTCCGCCACCTCCCAGTGCCGGGTCATGCCCGTCGCGAGCGGTTCGGTGATCAAGACTTCTCCTCGCCTACGAGAGCGGGCACGCGATTGGCGCCTCGCCTGACCGTGTCCATCCGTGCGTGCTCCGCGCCGAGCGCCTCCGAGAGCAGGCGCACCGCCAGCTCCGGCTTCGCACGGGTGCCGCACGTGAACACGTCGACGAACACCTTCCCGACTTCCGGGTAGGTGTGGATCGACGCGTGCGACTCCGACAGCAGGGCCAGGACCGTGACCCCCTGCGGGTCGAACTGCTTGGAGACCACCTCCAGCACCGTGGCGTCGGCCTGGGTGAGCGCCTCACCGAGGGCGTGCCTGAGGAACCGCTCGTCGTCGAGCAGCTCCGGGCTCACGCCTTCGAGCTCAGCCAGCACGTGCTGTCCTGCGAACAAGCCGACGGGGTCGGTCTCGCACGGGAGTTCGGACATCAATCACTCCAAACATCAGCTTCAGGTTCCCGCGGCCGGACGCCGCCAGGGACGATCGGAGGGCGTGCGCTCACCGCACGCAGTAGGTGGCCAGCGGCGGGAAGCCGTTGAAGGCCACGGAGGAGTAGCTGGCCGTGTAGGCGCCCGCGCGCAGCAGGTCGACGTGGTCGCCCGCGCGCAGGTCCAGCGGCAGGTCGTAGCGCGTGTGCTGGTACAGCACGTCGTCAGCGTCGCAGGTGGGACCGGCCAGCACCACCGGACCGACCTCGCCGCCGTCGCGGGTGGTGCGCAGCGGGTAGGCGATGGCCTCGCCCTCGGTCTCGGCGAGGCCGCCGTACCGGCCGATGTCCAGGAACACCCAGCGCCGCTCGTCCGAGTAGGACTTGCGGGCCACCAGCACCACCGACGAGCGGATGACACCCGACTCGGCGACGAGCGCCCGTCCGGGCTCGATCATCACCGACGGCGCGTGCTCGCCGAAGGCCCGGCGCACCGCGCCGGTCATCGCGGCGGCGTACTCGGCCAGCGGGGGCGGCTGCTCCAGGTAACCGGCGGGCAGCCCGCCGCCCAGGTTCACCACCGACAGCGCGACGCCCTCGGCGCGCAGCTTCGCGGTGACCTCGGCGGCGTCGGCGATCGCCGCGTCCCACCCGGTCGGGTCGAGCTGCTGGGAGCCGGCGTGGAACGCGACCCCGTACGGCTCCAGGCCCAGCTCGCCCGCCAGGCGCAGCAGGTCGACGGCCATGTCCGGCGCGCAGCCGAACTTCTTGCCGAACGGGTAGGTCGAGCCCTTGCTCTCCACCAGGATGCGCAGCATCACCCGCGCACCGGGGGCGTGCTCGGCGATCGTCCTGACGTCCTGCTCGCTGTCGGAGACGAACAGCCGCACGCCCAGCCGGTGCGCGTAGGCGATGTCGGCGGCCTTCTTGATCGGGTTGCTGTACGACACGGCCTCGGGCGGCGCGCCCTTGGCCAGGCACAGGTCGATCTCGTTGGGGCTGGCCACGTCGAAGGAGCAGCCCTCGGCGGCCAGGACCTCGACGACCTCGGGGGTCGGGTTGGCCTTGACCGCGTAGAAGATCCCCACTCCGGGGAGGGCCGCGCGCAGGGCGCGGAACCGCTCCACCACGGTGGGCAGGTCGATCACCAGGCAGGGCGTTCCGGGTTGTTCCCGCTCCAGGAAACGACGGATCCGATCCTCAGCACCGTGAAGCCGCTGGTCGGCGTAGCTCTCCGTCATCTCGCTAGGGGTCCCCCTCCGCATCCGTCCTCGGGCACGGCCGCCCACCCTAGGCGCACAACCTGAACAAATCGCTACCCGAGGGCCGAATTGTGACGCAGCTCCACAAGCGTGACCTCCGGGGGTGCGCCCACGCGGACCGGCGGACCCCAGAACCCGGCCCCGTTGCTGACGTACACCTGGGTGCCGTCGACGGTGGCCAACCCCGAGGTCACGGGCTGCTGGATCGGCACCGCGAGGCTGAACGGGAACATCTGCCCGCCGTGCGTGTGGCCGGACAGCTGGAGGTCGACGCCCCTGGCCGCGGCCTCGCGCACCTGCACCGGCTGGTGCGCCAGCAGCACGACCGGGTTGCGCTCGTCGCGCCCGCCGAGCGCCTTGTCGTAGTCGGGCGCGTCGTCCAGCTGCCCGCCGGTGTGGTCGTTGACGCCTGCCAGGTCGAACGCCGCCCCGTTGCGGGCGATGGTCAGCCGCTCGTTGCGCAGCACGTCCAGGCCGAGCCTGCCCAGCTCGGAGATCCACTCCAGGTGGCCCGAGTAGTACTCGTGGTTGCCGGTCACGAAGAACGCGCCGTCCTTGCTGACCAGGTCCTTCAGCGGGGCCGCCGCCTCGCCGAGCTGCGCGACGGTGCCGTCGACCAGGTCGCCGACCACGGCCACCAGGTCGGGCTGCAGGCCGTTGATGGTGCGCACGATCCGCTCGGTGTGCGCGCGCCCCAGCAGCGGGCCGAGGTGGATGTCGCTGACCACGGCGATGCGGTAGCCGGACAGCGCCGGGTCGAGCTTGGCCAGCGTCACCGGGACGGTCCTGACCTGCGGACCGCCGAGCGCGGTCTTCGCCCCGTAGCCGACGATGCCGGTCGCGGCCAGGCCCGTGGCGACGGCCATCGAGCGGGCGATGAACAGCCTGCGGCCGTTGTCCACCGGGGGCTTGCCGGTGGTCTCGGTCGCGGCCCGGTCGAACTCGCGCTCCGCCACGGCCACGGCGACGCCGTCCTCGGCCGGGCTCGCGGGCAGGGACGCGGTCACCGGCTCCGGGGTGTCGCGCCGCCACCAGCGGTTCAGGATCAGCCGGGGGATCTCCAGCACGACCAGGACCACGGCCAGGTAGAAGCCGAGCGCGAGCCAGAGGTACCCCGGCCAGGCGATCCAGGCGTACCCGATCGGGTCAACCCGGACCAGCGCCATCGCGGTCATCATCATCACGAACAGCGCGCCGAGCACGACGGCGCCGGCGGTGCGGGCCCGCCTCGACGTGGTGGTCGCCCGCACGAGCCTGCGCCACAGGTAGTAGTTCAGCAGGCTGAGCGCGAGCGCCATGAACAGCAGGAACATGGGAGTGGGGCCCTCCTGGGGGATTCGTCCCCCCAAGTCTGCCGTGAAGTCACCCGTAAGGGTGCAACCCGAGCGCCTGCCCGTGGCGTGACTAACGCGGATGTCACGGGGAGGGCAGATGAGCTCACGGGACGCCGCGTTCGCGGAGTACTTCGCGGCGCGGGCGGACGCCATGCGCGGGACCGCCTACCTGCTGTGCGGCGACTGGCACCGGGCCGAGGACCTGGTGCAGACGGCGTTCACCAAGCTCTACCTCGCCTGGGACCGGCTCGCCAGGCAGGACGCCCTGGACGCGTACACCAGGCAGGTGGTCGTGCGCACGTTCGTGTCGGAGACCCGGCGCGGGTGGTTCCGCCGCGTCACGGTGGGGGACCTGCCGGTGGAGCGCGCCGCGGCCCCGGTGGGC
>NZ_JBQGCX010000459.1:0-2888 GCF_052038725.1 Actinosynnema sp. | reverse complement strand
CTCGGCGAGCAGCCCGTCGACCCGGTCGGCGAGCGCGCCGCGCCGCGAGACGACCACGTGCTCGGCGGCGGCGTAGCGCTCGGCGGTCAGCTCGCCCCGCGCCAGCTCGTGGTCCTCGCGCAGCACCACCGAGGGCCGGTCCCGCCGCACCGGCTCGTGGTGCACGTCGGGCGAGGGCGCCGGGCCCGCGCTGGTGCCCAGGTCGACGCCCTCCAGCGCCTCCCGACCGTCCGAATCGGACTCGCCGAGGAACCGCAGCCGGACCCCCGGCGCGCGCTCCCGGACGGCGGCCAGCACCCCCGGCCCGACCAGCTCGGTCACGGCGTCGTGCCACCGCAGGCAGAACACCCGGTCCAGCTCCGCCGGGTCGACCTCGCGCCGGGGCGAGAGCACCGCCTCGGCCTCCCTGACCAGCCGCCGCACCTCGCCGCGCACCGCGACGGCGTACTCGGTGGGCACCATGCCCCGCCCGCTGCGCACCAGGATCTCGTCCCCGGTGGCCCGCCGGATCCTGGTCAGCGCCCGGCTCACGGCGGGCGCGGTCAGGTGCAGCCGCCGCGCCGCGCCGGTGACACCGCCCTCTTCCAGGAGGGCTTCCAGGGCGCGCAGGAGGTTCAGGTCGAGGAGCACGGGGCGACTGTACGGAAGGGCCTCGCCCCGGCCGGGCAAGATCACCCGCCCGCCGGGCCGGGAACGGCGCGCCCTGCGGTGGTCCTGTCGGCGGGGGTCCGCGGTTCGGCGGAAAAGCCCTGCTCGGCGTCGGAAATGCGCGCCACCCGCTTCCCCCGGTCGTCCTGACCCGGTCGGGTGGTCCGCCCGCCCGGCGGGGTCGCCCGCCGCGGGCGCGCTCCTCCCGATGATGATCTCGGCGCGGCGGACCGGCTGACCGGGCGGGGCCGGAAGGCCGCCCCCGGTATCGGTTCGGAATGCCCCGGGAAAACATTTTCGGGGTCATTGTCGTCCGATTTCGGACACGTTCCCGCGAGCGCCGGGCGAACACTGTCCGCTACTTCGGCGGGTGCGGACGGGGGCAGCGGGCGGCGGGCGCGCGGGATGCCGAACACGTGTCGTGAGCAGACTTGTCGCAGCTCTCCGGGCCTCACCGGCTGCGTCGGACGAACCACGCGGCCGTCACCCCGTGCGCAATACGGCGGTTACATCCCTCAGCGTAGTGACAGGACGTGCTCATGCCGATACGTTCGATGAGGTCTTGGCAGACCGGGTTCGGGAAAGCGGTCGGGGACGTTCCCGTTATGGCGAGGTGGCGACCAATGCGGATCTTCGGCGTCGAACGCGGGGCTTTGTCCGATCGGTCCGCGCACCCCGAGTCCGGGTGATCCGATAACCCGGCGAGCCGCCTTTCCGGGCTCGCCCGCGCTGTACCCGAGAATCCGACGCGACATCCGGCCGACCGCCGGTGCGCGCTTCACCCGAAGCCTTGTCCGGGTCCCCCACGAATGCGGCGGGACGGGCCGCGCGCCCGTCGTCCCGGCGCGGAGCGGGCGGGCCGGGACCGGCGCGGCACGACCCGAGGCACTCCGGAGGAGAACGAGCGCATGGTGCAGACGGCCGACCACCCGAGCGCGGGGGAGACCGCCGCGTCGAACCCGCTGGCGTACTCGCCCCGCCTGGTCAAGGCGCTCCCGCCGCTGGAGGCGCGCGGCCGGGTGCTCAAGCCCTACGCGATGTTCGCCGACCCCGCGCGCGCCGCCGAGGTCCCCGACCCGCGGTGGCTGGGCGAGCGGGCCGCCGCCGTGCTGGGCGAGACCCTCGACGCGGGCGATCACCCGCTCGGGTTCCTGATCCTGCACTACGGCTGCGACGGCGACTACCTGCTGGTGAGCCAGTGGTACGACGCCAACATGCTCAAGCACTGGGTGCGCGGCCTGACCCCCGCCGCCGACGGCTCGACCACCACCGCCCCGCTGGCGCAGCGCGACCTGGTGGCCTGCGTGTGGGAGCTGGAGGTCATGCGGTTCGAGCGCGACGCCTGGGTCAACACCGTGCTGGCGCGCGGGACCCTCGACGACGACGCCCGCGCGGCCTACCTGGCCACGACCTTCTCGGGGTGGGTGTGAGCGACGTCGAGGTGCGGCCGATCGAGCCGGACCAGCTCCACGGGCTCCTGGAGCTGTGCCGCGAGCACGCCGCCTACGAGAGGGCCGGGTTCCGGGAGAGCGGCCAGGTCGAGCGCTGGCGCGCGGCCCTGTTCGGGGACCGGCCGGTGCTGCACGGCTGGGTGGCCGTCGACGGCGGCGGGCGCCTGTGCGGCTACATGACCGCCACGATCGACTTCGCCACCTGGGGCGCGGAGCCGTTCGCCTACCTGGACTGCCTCTACCTGCGCGAGCCCTACCGGGGCTCCGGTCTCGGCCGGGCGTTCTTCGAGCGGCTGCGCGGGTTCGCCGCCGCGCGCGGGTGCGCCCGCGTCGAGTGGCAGACCCCGCCGGACAACGAGCTGGGCATCGGCTTCTACCGGCGCATGGGCGCCACCGACAGGCCCAAGGCCCGCTTCAGCTACGACGTCGACGGGCAGGCCGACGGCACCGGGCAGGTCGCCCCGTGACCACCACGCCCGCCCGCACCGCGCCCCTGCCGCCCTGGTCGCTCGACCCCGCCGACCGCGCCCTGCCCCCGCCCCCGCTCGGCGACCTCGTCCGCGCGGCGGCGGCCAACTGGCCCGACCGCCCCGCCGTCCACGACGGCCGCTCCGGCTTCACCTTCGCCGAGCTGGAGCGCGGGGCGCGGGCACTGGCCGCCCGGCTCGCGGAGCTGGGCGTGCGGCCGGGCGACCGGGTCGCCGTCCTCGCGGAGAAGTCCGCGCTCGTGCCCGCGCTGGCCATCGCCGCCTGGAAGCTCGGCGCCGTCTACGCCCCGCTCGACGCCGC
>NZ_JBQGCX010000458.1:0-1845 GCF_052038725.1 Actinosynnema sp. | reverse complement strand
AACCGGAGGTGGAGTTGAACGGACCGTTCAACCAAGGGTGAGTGGGCCGTTCACTGGCGGTTAGGGCAGAAGCGCCGCTACCGGCCAGGGCTTGGGATCGGTGCAGCGGGTTTGCACGGGGCAGGGCTGGCGCGTGGCAACCAGCGCAGGGCTGAGCGGTGGAGTTCAGCCCACTCGCCGGTGTTCAACAGTGTGTTCTGGGCTGTGGAGGGTAGGTGGGCCGGGTGGATGTGGTTCGGGGGGTTCTGGGGTTCGGGGTTGCCGTCGTTCGGCACGCCCTTCGGGCCTTGCGGGGGCGGGACATCGCGCTTTGGGGGGCCGGGACCGCGTTCTTCACCGCCTTGGGCCTGGTGCCCGCCCTGCTGCTCGCCCTGCGCGGGGTCGGGGTGCTGTTCGGGGACGAGCTGGTCGTCGAGAACCTCCGCCTGCTCGGCGAGGCGCTGCCCGCCGCGCAACCCGCCGGGGGCGCGTTGCGCGCCCTGGGGCACGCCGCCCTGACCGCCTCCTGGCCCGCCCTGCTGTCCGCGCTCCTCGCCGCCTGCCTGTGCGGCGAAGGGCTCCGGCGGGGGTTCGTGCAGGTCGCCGGACTGCCCTCCAGCGGCCGGACCGGGTGGTTGGGGCGGCTCGGGTTCCTGCCCGCCCTGGTCGCCTCGCCGTTGTTGCTGGCGCTCGCCCTCGCCCTCGCGCCGCAGATAGCCCCGGACTACCAGGCGGGCGGGTGGGCAGCCGCCCGCGGCGTGCTCGTCTCGTTCCACCTGGTCTGGGTGCTGCTCGCGGTCGTGCTGCTGCCGGTGCTCGTCACCACCGGGCCCAACGCGCTGGACGCCCGGACCACCGCCGCGGGCGCGATCTCGACCGCCGCCGTGCTCGCGGGGTTCCTCCACGGGTTCGTGCTGTTCCTCGCCATCCCCGTCGACTGGGCGTTCCCGTTCGCCGGCCTCCGCGGCCCCGCCGTCGTCGGCGCCCTCGGGCTCTGGCTCTACCTCCTCCACATCGTCCTGCTGCTCTGCTACCGCCTCCTCCTCAGCGCCCGCTCCCTCCGCTCCCCCACCACCGGGTGACCCTCTTCCCAGCGACCCACCGTCACACCCCCCACCCCTCGAACGACCCACCAGGGGACCACTAGGACGGGGAGGTCGGGTCGTGGAACGAGAACGGGTCGTGGTGCGTGAGCGCAGGAGTGGGGCGCGGCCTCCCACGACGTCCGACGTCGCGGTGATCGCGGGCTTGGCCGACCCGGTCCTGCGCAACGTCCTGATCACCCACTGCTACCACCGCCTCTCGACCGCGCTCGCCGCGCTCACCGGCGGCTCGCCCAACTGGTGCGCGTTCGCCGTGTGGGCGTCCAAGCAGGTCGGGCAGACCATCCGCCGGGAGGATCCCCAGCGCGCGCTGGAGCGGCTGCTGTCCACCCCGCAGACCGGGGCCGCCGTCGGCGCGGTCGCGCTGGCGCTGCGGGTCGCGTTCCCCCGCCGGGCGCTGGACGACGCCGAACGGCTGGTGCGGGAGGTCGTCGTGGCCACCGCGCGGTTGGACGCGGCGAGCGAGGCCGCCGCGCGCGGCAACCTCAAGGTGTTCGCCGAGATCGGCCACGAGTTCGCCCGGTTCCGGGCGCAGTTCGGCGAGCCGTCGGACCCGCCCGACGAGCAGCGGATCGCCGCCTTCCGCGCGGCGCTGCGGCCCGGTGAGCCGCCCGAGGGGCAGTACTACCTGCGGCAGGCCTTCACCCACTACCTGCGGGCCATGCGCGCCACCGACCCGAAGGCGCGGGCCGAGTCGCTGCTGCTGGCCAACGTCGAGGTGGTCCTGCACGAGCAGACCCGCCTGCAACCGGAGATCACGGCC
>NZ_JBQGCX010000457.1:0-1609 GCF_052038725.1 Actinosynnema sp. | reverse complement strand
CACCGACGACGGGTTCGGGCGGCACCGCGAGGAGCTCGTGGCCCGGTACGGGGTCCGCGACCTGCCGCAGCTGCTGAAACTGGTGGAGCTGGGCGAGTTCGTGACGCTGGTGCCGGACTCGGTGGCGGCCCGCTACCCGCGTCCCGGCGTCGCCTACCTGCGGGTTCCCGACGCGCCACCGGTCGAGCTGGCGGTGGTGTGGCCAGGGGAGTCCCGGTCGCGGGCGACGGCGGCGCTGGTGCGCGCCGCGGTCGCCGCGCACGACGTCACCACCGCGACGGGTGGGGCGGGGGACGCCCGGTCGTCCAGCGCGAGTGAGACGACCTCGTCCGCCAGGTCCCGCACCTGCACCCCGTAGCAGGCGATCGCCACCGGGGGCGGCTCGGGTGCGCGGAGCCAGGCCGTGGCCTTTTCCAGCGGGTGCGTCAGATCCGGGATCGCAGTGGCGGGAGCCGTGCTCTCCCGCGGCTGGCGCGCGAGATCGGCCCCGGCCAGTCGACCGCGCCCGCGCGTTCGGGGGCGGACAACTCACCGGACAGACGTGCCATCCGCCGTGGACGGCGGGAGTTCGGCGCTGGTTCGCTGGACGCCCCTGCCAACCCCGCGTGATGGGAGTTGATCGATGGTGTTCGGAGCCAGGCGGATCGGCGCGGTCGTGGCGGCGGTCCTGCTGTTGAGCGGTGGGACCGCGGCCTCGGCGGGCGAGTCGGCGAAGGCCGGGCCGGTGTCCGTGGCGTACGTCGAGGTGAACAACCACAGCATGGCGAACGTCGGCGAGTACGAGCTGGTCGGGGGCGGGAACGTCTTCGACATCGGGGTGATCTTCGCGGCGAACATCAACTACGACACCGCGACGAAGTCGGCCTACCTGCACTTCAACCCGAACGTGCAGCGGGTGCTGGACAACGCCGCCACCGAGATCCGGCCCCTGCAGGCCAAGGGGATCAAGGTGACGCTGTCGGTCCTGGGGAACCACCAGGGGGCCGGGTTCGCGAACTTCCCGAGCGCGCAGGCGGCCGGGGCGTTCGCGCGGCAGCTGGCCGACGCCGTGGAGAGGTACGGGCTGGACGGGATCGACTTCGACGACGAGTACGCGGAGTACGGGAGGAACGGGACGGGGCAGCCGAACGCGAGCTCGTTCGTGCACCTGGTGACGGCGCTGCGGGCGGCGATGCCCGCGGACAAGCTGATCACGCTCTACAACATCGGGCCTGCGGCGTCGCGGCTGTCGTACGGCGGGGTGGATGTGACGTCGGCGTTCGACTACGCGTGGAACCCGTACTACGGGACGTGGAGCGTGCCGCGGATGGCGTTGCCGAAGTCGGCGCTCTCGCCTGCGGCGGTGCAGATCGGGGCCACGTCGACCACGACCGCGGCGAACTTCGCGCGGCGGACGGTGAGCGAGGGGTACGGGGTGTACCTGACGTACGACCTCGGTGGTGGGGACGCGCACGCGTACATCTCGGCGTTCACCAGGGAGCTGTACGGCTCGGAGGCCCGGTACACCGGGTAGCGGGGTGGTGAGGGGCCGCCCGGTGGGAGGGCGGGCGGTCCCCGCGCTGGTCGAGCTCCGGAACTGCGCTCGTGCGGCTGGTGCGACCACTGCAAG
>NZ_JBQGCX010000456.1:0-2687 GCF_052038725.1 Actinosynnema sp. | reverse complement strand
ACGGAGTGACGACGCGCCACCCGGCACGCTGAGCGGACGCCCCCGACGACCACGGTCGCCGGGGGCGTCCTCGCGTCCGGGGCGGATGCGGACGCCCGCGGGGCGATTTGGGCGGGCGCGCGGGTATGCCGTACCGTGGAGCCATACCCATGACCGCCGGTCGTCGGCGTGCCCTGGTGCGAGAGCAGCGGGAAGCGTCGGCCGAAGGTCCCCACGACGGGGCGTCCAGCGCAGGAGATGCGAAGCCGCTGCACGACCGGGCCTCCCGGGAGCCGCAGACTACCGAGCCCCGCGCGCCTGCGCCGGGGCTCGTTCTCGTCCGGGGGCCCGGGGGTAGCCGGCACCACGTGACGAAGGAGGCCACACATGGCGACGCCCGAGAAGGCCGCAGCCATTGCCGAGCTGACGGAGAAGTTCCGCAGCTCCGGCGCGGCCGTGCTGACGGAGTACCGCGGCCTGACGGTGAGCCAGCTCACCCAGCTGCGCGGCTCCGTGCGCGAGCACGCCACCTACGCCGTGGTGAAGAACACGCTGACCAAGCGGGCAGCTGCCGAGGCCGGTATCGAGGGCCTCGACGAGCACCTGGTGGGCCCCACGGCCATCGCCTTCGTGACCGGTGACCCGGTCGAGGCGGCCAAGGGCCTGCGTGACTTCGCCAAGGCCAACCCGGCCCTGGTCATCAAGGCGGGTGTCCTCGACGGCAAGCCGTTGAGCCCCGAGGAGATCACCAAGCTCGCGGACCTCGAGTCCCGCGAGGTCCTGCTGGCCAAGCTCGCCGGCGCCATGAAGGCGAACCTGAGCAAGGCCGTCTACCTCTTCGCCGCGCCGCTGTCGCAGACCGCCAGGGTCGTCGACGCGCTGCGTGCGAAGGTCGAGGAGCAGGGCGGTCCCGCCCCCGTGGCCGAGGCTTCCGCCGACGCCGCACCGGCCGAGGCTGCGGCCGAGGCCACCACTGACGCCGCCGAGGGTGGCGACGACAGCTGACCACCCGGGTGCACCGCACCCACGGTCAGCAGCACAACCCCGACACGCCACTCACGGCACGAAGTAGAAAGGACGCCAACATGGCGAAGCTGAGCACCGAGGAGCTCCTTGACCAGTTCAAGGAGATGACCCTGATCGAGCTGTCCGAGTTCGTCAAGGCCTTCGAGGACACCTTCGAGGTCACCGCCGCCGCGCCGGTCGCCGTCGCGGCCGCCGGTGCGCCCGCCGCCGGTGGCGTTGACGCCGCCGCCGCCGAGGAGCAGGACGAGTTCGACGTCATCCTCGAGTCCGCCGGCGACAAGAAGATCCAGGTCATCAAGGAGGTCCGTGCGCTGACCTCCCTGGGCCTCAAGGAGGCCAAGGACCTCGTGGACGGCGCCCCCAAGCCCGTCCTGGAGAAGGTCGACAAGGACGCCGCGAACAAGGCCAAGGAGCAGCTCGAGGGCGCTGGCGCCACCGTCACGCTCAAGTGAGCCCGTCCGGGCCGTGCACGCACGGTCCGGCACGCTCCCTCGCCACGGGCGGGGTCGCACCGGCAGCAGCCGGTGGGGCCCCGCCCGTGGTCGTTCCCGCGCCACTTCGGCCGGCCCGCTTGACGCGGAGGCCGGAAAGGCGCACAGTACTTCCGAACGCACGGCCGATCCCGGCGGTGGTGCTCAGGACCTCGGGCCGACGGCCCGGCGGGGAGCCCCACGAGACCGACGGGACGAGAGCCGTCGGCGACTTGTTCCGGGCGCCCGCGCTGTGTATGCTGTCGCTTTGCGCTGCCCTGCACCTGCTCCCGCTCACCGCTGAACGTTGACGCGCACGTCATCTCCCGCCGGACCCGACGTGATTGACACCGCGACTTCGTGCTGCACCGAGGCAGGCGCTGGTGGTCGCCCGAACCAGCCCGCCCAACAGGCCCGTGGAAGGACCAATCCTTGGCTGCCTCGCGCACTGCGAAGAAGACTGTGTCCAGCGCTCGGACGGCTTCCGGCCGTCTGAGCTTTGCAAAGATCAGGGAGCCTCTCGAGGTTCCCGACCTGCTCGCCCTGCAGACCGAGAGCTTCGACTGGCTGCTCGGCAACGAGGCCTGGCAGGGGCGCGTCGCCTCGGCCAAGGCCGAGGGTCGCAACGACATCCCCATGACCTCGGGTCTGGAGGAGATCTTCGAGGAGATCTCCCCGATCGAGGACTTCTCCGGCTCCATGTCGCTGAGCTTCCGCGACCACCGGTTCGAGGAGCAGAAGTACACGGTGGAGGAGTGCCAGGAGAAGGACATGACCTACTCCGCGCCCCTCTTCGTCACCGCGGAGTTCATCAACAACTCGACCGGCGAGATCAAGAGCCAGACCGTCTTCATGGGCGACTTCCCGCTCATGACCCCGCGCGGCACCTTCATCGTCAACGGCACCGAGCGCGTCGTCGTCTCCCAGCTCGTTCGCTCCCCGGGCGTCTACTTCGAGCGCTCGCTCGACAAGACCTCCGACAAGGACATCTTCTCGGCCAAGGTCATCCCCAGCCGCGGCGCCTGGCTCGAGTTCGAGATCGACAAGCGCGACCAGGTCGGCGTGCGCGTGGACCGCAAGCGCAAGCAGAGCGTCACCGTCCTGCTCAAGGCCCTCGGCTGGACCGAGGCGCAGATCCTCGAGGAGTTCGGCGACTACGAGTCCATCCGGGCGACCCTGGAGAAGGACAACACCGCCGGGCAGGACGAGGCG
>NZ_JBQGCX010000455.1:0-4790 GCF_052038725.1 Actinosynnema sp. | reverse complement strand
GGACTCCTGCACCGTCGCCCCGCCCGACTCCCCGCCCGACACCACCGCGGACTCGACGAGCGGCTCCGGCTCACCGTCGCCCCGCTCGTCGTCCTCGTCCGCTGCCGTGATCGGGTCCCGCACCCGTACAGGCTACGGCGCGCGGGCACCCGTCACCGACCACCTCCACCACCGGATTGTCGGTGTCCGGGGTTACCGTGCCCGGAATGCCGACCACGCCGCCCGCGCAGCTGTCGTTCGACGAGCTGGGCACCCCGCTGCGGGAGACCACGTTCGTCGTCTTCGACCTGGAGACGACCGGTCCGCGCGCGGCCGAGGACGGCATCACCGAGATCGGCGCGGTGAAGGTGCGCGGCGGTCGGGTGATCGGCGAGTTCGGCACGCTCGTCGACCCGGAGCGCGGCATCCCGCCGCAGATCGTCGCGCTGACCGGCATCACCCAGAACATGGTGACCGGCGCGCCCGTGCTCGCCTCGGTGCTGCCCGCGTTCCTGGAGTTCGCCGAGGGCGCGGTGCTGGTCGCGCACAACTCCGGGTTCGACGTCGGCTTCATGAAGGCCGCCTGCGAGCGGCACGGCTACGCCTGGCCCAAGCCTCCGGTGGTGTGCACGGTCAAGCTGGCCAGGCGGGTGCTCAGCCGCGAGGAGGCGCCCAGCTGCAAGCTGTCCGCGCTGTCCGCCCTGTTCGGGGTGCCCGAGGCGCCGAACCACCGGGCGCTGGTCGACGCGCGCGCCACCGTGGAGGTGCTGCACCGGCTGCTGGAGCGGGTCGGGTCGGTGGGCGTGCACTCGCTGGAGGAGCTGCTGGCGTACCTGCCGGACGTGAGCCCGCAGCAGCGGCGCAAGCGCTCGCTGGCCGCCGACCTGCCGTCCGCGCCGGGCGTGTACCTGTTCCGGGGTCCGAGCGAGGAGGTGCTGTACGTCGGCACGGCCTCGGACCTGCGCAGGCGGGTGCGGCAGTACTTCACCGCCTCCGAGACCCGGCACCGGCTGCGCGAGATGGTGGCGCTGGCGGTGCGGGTGGACTGGGTGGAGTGCGCGCACCCGCTGGAGGCGCAGGTGCGGGAGCTGCGGCTGATCGCCGCGCACCGGCCCGCCTACAACCGCCGGTCGAAGAACACCGCGTCGTGGTGGCTGGCGCTGACCGACGAGGCGTTCCCGAGGCTCTCGGTGGTGCGGACGGCCCGCGAGGGCGCGCTGGGGCCGTTCCCGACCAGGCGGGCGGCGGACGCGGCGGCGGAGGCGCTGCTGGAGGCCGTGCCGCTGCGGGCGTGCGCCCAGCGCATCCCGGCGCGCGGGGCGTCCGGAACGCCGTGCGCGCTGCTGGAGATGGGGCGCTGCAAGGCCCCGTGCGCGGGGCTGCAGGAGGTCGACGACTACGCGGGCGCGGTGGGGCGGGTGCGGGCGCTGATCGCCGGGGAGTCCACCGAGGCGCTCGGCGGCGCGGCGGCCAGGCTCGGCGAGCTGGCGCTGGAGGAGCGGTTCGAGGAGGCGGCCCTGCGGCGGGACCGGCTGGCCGGGCTGGTGCGGGCGCTGGACCGGGGGCAGCGGCGGGCCGCGCTCGCGGCGGTCGAGGAGCTGGTGGCGGCGCGGCCGGTCGGCGCGGGCGGCTGGTGGTTCGCGGTGGTGCGGCACGGCAGGCTGGCGAGCGCCGGGGTCGCCCCGCGCGGGGTGCCGCCGATGCCGGTGGTGGACGCGCTGGTGGCGTCGGCGGAGACGGTGCTGCCCGGCGCGGGCCCGCTGCTGGGCGGCAGCGCCGAGGAGGTCGGCGCGGTGCTGCGGTGGGTGGAGCAGCCGGGCACCCGGATGGTGAGCTGCTCACGGCCGTGGTCGGCGCCCGCGTGGGGCGCGGGGAGCTGGCGGACCTGGGTGGGCGTGGCCGAGGCCGGGCGCGACCAGTACCGGTTCGAGGGGCACTAGCATTGCGGGCACACCCACGAGGACGAGGAGTGCCCCTGTGATCACCGCGATCGTGCTGATCCAAGTCTCAGCGGAGTCCATCACCGACGCGGCGCAGGCGATCGTCGACATCGACGGCGTGACCGAGGTGCACTCCTGCGCGGGCGACGCCGACCTGATCGCCATGGTGAAGGTGAGCGAGCACGAGGAGCTGGCGGCCCTGATCCCCGGCCGGATCAGCAAGGTGCCCGGCGTGCTGACCACCGACACCCACATCGCGTTCCGGTCGTACTCCAAGAAGGACACCGAGGCCGCGTTCGCGATCGGACTGGACTCCTGAGCTGACTCCCGCGCCCCCGGCCGCGCCGAGCGCTCCGGGGCCGAGAACGAGGAAGGCCCCCGCATCCACCGGACGCGGGGGCCTTCTTCTCGTTCAGGCGTTACTTGCCCTTGGGCTCATCGGCAGCAGCCTCGACCTCGGCCGCCGGCTTGTTCTCCGCCGACAGCGTGCCGACGCCGGACCCCTGCGCCGCGCGGGCCCGCGCCAGGGCCGCGGTCTCCTCCGGCTTGTCCGGGGTGAAGAACGAGCCGGGGACCGGGTGACCGGCCGCGCCGAGCTTGTTCATCTTCTTCGGCACCGGGGCGCCCTGGTACTCCAGCGCGACCGGGTGGCCGTGGTCGTCGACCGGGCCCAGCGGCTGGTGCACCTCGATGAACTCGCCGTGCGGGAGCCGCTTGATGATGCCGGTCTCCACGCCGTGCTCCAGCACCTCGCGGTCCGCCTTCTGCAGACCGATGCAGAGCCGGTAGGTGACGTAGTACGCCAGCGGCGGCAGGACGAGCAGGCCGATGCGGCCCATCCAGGTCGTCGCGTTGAGCGAGATGTCGAACTTGAACGCGATGATGTCGTTCGCGCCCATCAGCAGCATCACCATGAAGTAGGTGATCGCCATCATGCCCAGCGAGGTCCGGACGGGCACGTCGCGGGGGCGCTGGAGCAGGTTGTGGTGCGCGTAGTCCTTGGTCATCCTGCGCTCGATCCACGGGTACGCCGCCGCGATGCCGGTCAGCAGCGGCAGGCCCAGGATGAACGGCCAGAACGGCGCGGGCACCGTGTAGTCGCCCAGGTACAGCTCCCACGCGGGCCACAGGCGGACCAGGCCGTCGGTCCAGCCCATGTACCAGTCGGGCTGCGAACCGGCGGAGACCTGCGCGGCGTTGTACGGGCCGATGTTCCAGATCGGGTTGATCTGGAAGACGCCGCCCATGAGCGCGGTGACCGCGACGACCACGGCGAAGAAGCCGCCGCCCTTGGCCGCGAACACCGGCATGATGCGCACGCCGACGACGTTGGTCTCCTTGCGGCCGACGCCGGGGAACTGCGTGTGCTTCTGGTACCACACCAGGCCGAGGTGGACCGCGATCAGCGCGAGGATGACCGCCGGGACCACCAGGATGTGCAGCGTGTACAGCCTGGGGATGATGTCCATGCCGGGGAACTCGCCGCCGAAGAGCAGCCAGTTCGTCCAGGTGCCGATGACCGGGAACGAGATCAGCAGCGCCGCCATGACCCGCAGGCCGGTGCCGGACAGCAGGTCGTCGGGGAGCGAGTAGCCGAGGAAGCCCTCGATCGCGCCCAGCATGAACAGCAGGATGCCGATGACCCAGTTGATCTCGCGCGGGCGGCGGAACGCGCCCGTGAAGAAGATCCGGAACATGTGCACCACGATCGCCGCCATGAACAGCAGCGCGGCCCAGTGGTGCATCTGCCGCATGAACAGGCCACCGCGCACGTCGAACGAGATCTCCAGCGCCGCCTCGAAGGCCCGCGACATCTCGATCCCGCGCAGCGGCGTGTAGGCCCCGTCGTAGACGACCTCCTCCATCGAGGGGTCGAAGAACAGCGCCAGGTAGGTACCGGACAGCAGCAGGACGACGAACGAGTACAGGGCGATCTCGCCCAGCAGGAACGACCAGTGGTCCGGGAAGACCTTGTTGAGCAGCCGCCGCAGCGGGGTCGCCACGGTGAGTCGGGCGTCGACCTCCTCGGCCGACTTCGCCGGCAATGCGGCGAGATCTAGCTTGCGCCGTTTCATGCTTCGCTCCGCTCACACACGGTGGTGCCGGTCACGCCCGCTCCCAGAAGCCTGGGCCGATCGGAACCTCGAAATCTGATTTCGCCACGAAGAAGCCGTCCGCGTCCACCTCAAGCGGCAACATTGGCAGTCGCCGGGTGGCCGGGCCGAAGACCGGGCGTGCGTTGTCCGTGATCGAGAACTGTGACTGGTGGCACGGGCAGAGCAGGCGGTTCGTCTGCTGCTCGTACAGGCTCGCCGGGCAGCCGGCGTGCGTGCAGATCTTCGAGTAGGCGACGTAGTTGCCGTACATGTCGCCCTCGTTGATCGGGACGTGGCCCAGGTTGCGGCGCAGTTCGTCCGCGTCGTCCTGGCGCAGGTGGATCAGCAGCGTGGGCGAGTCGGCGTGCCGGTTGGTGTCACCGTGCGGGATGGCCGGGAAGACCGTGATCTGGCCGCCCGCGCTGATCTCCTCGGGGCGCACCGGCGTCTCGTTCTCCCGCATGAGGCGCACCTTGTTGCCGCCGTTGGCCTTCGGGTCGAAGCCGGTGTGGTGGTACATGTCCTCGTCGTGCGGGTCGTCGATCATCCCGCCGAGCGCCACCAGCGGCACCGCCGCGACCGGGGCCAGGCCCAGCGCGATCGCGCCCTTGAGGAGCGGGCGGCGGCCGAACGCGGCCTCGTCGGCCATGTTCAGCTGCGTCGCCCCGGTCAGGACCTGCTCGTCGCGGGGCGAGGCGCCGTCGTGGCGCTCCTGGACCGCGACCTCTTCCGGCAGGAGCTTCTTGGCGAACACGATGATCGCGGCACCGATGCA
>NZ_JBQGCX010000454.1:0-3470 GCF_052038725.1 Actinosynnema sp. | reverse complement strand
CGCCGCCGAGCGCACCGCGCTGGAGCGCCCCGTGGCCGACCGGCTCGGCGGCGTCCCCGCGGCGTCGGCCGAGGCGACCCAGCTGGACATGCAGGGCGTCGAGGCGCCCGAGCGGCCCGTCGACCGGCTGAACCCGGCCGTCAGGCCGCCCGCCCCCGGACGGCCGGGCGCGCCGCCGCGCGAGGCGGTCACCGAGATCCTGCCGAGGGTCCCCGACCAGCTGGTGCCGAACGTGCCGCTGGAGTCGATGCCGACCGAGTCGGTGCTGATCGTGCCGCCCGCGCCGACGCGGATGCCCGAGCCGCTGCCCGACCAGACCTCCGAGGACTGGTTCGGCGACGCGCTCGACTCGGACACCCCGCCCGGCGCGCCCAAGCCCCCGCAGGGCGGGGACGCGCAGCTCCAGCAGGGCACCGAGTTCCACGAGTTCGTGGACGAGGACGACGAGGCCCTCGCCGACCCCGAGGACGAGCCGAGGCCCAAGAAGGCCAAGAAGGCGCGCAAGGCCGCGTCCGACGGCCCCGCGGGGCTGTCCGACGTGGACGAGCTGGACGAGGACGAGGCCCCGCGCTCGCCCGCCAAGGAGTGGCTGGTCATGATCGGCCAGCTCGCCGTCGGCGTGGTCGGCGGCGCGGCGCTGTGGCTCGGGTTCAGCTTCCTGTGGCGCACCCTCGCGCCCGCCGCGCTCGTCGTCGCGCTGGCCGTCACGGTCGGCCTCGTGCTGCTGGTGCGCCGCATCCGCCGCGCCGACGACCTGGGCACCACGGTCCTCGCGGTCCTGGTCGGCCTGATCGTCACGGTGTCCCCCGCGGCGATGCTGCTGGTGAAGTCGTGAGCGGGAGGCCCCCGGCCAGGGAGGTCCCGGCCAGGAAGATCCCGGTCGGGCTCTCCACCGCATCGGTGTGGCCCCAGCCCGCCGCCTCGGCCTTCGAGTCGGCGGCCGAGCTGGGCTACGACGGGGTCGAGGTCATGGTCTGGGCCGACCCGGTCAGCCAGGACGTGGCCGCGCTCGGCAGGCTGGTGGAGCGCAGCGGCGTCCCCGTGCTGGCCGTGCACGCCCCGTGCCTGCTGATCAGCCAGCGGGTGTGGTCGTCCGACCCGGTGGAGCGGTTGCGGCGCAGCGTGCGCGCGGCCACCGAGCTGGGCGCGCCGACCGTGGTGCTGCACCCGCCGTTCATCTGGCAGCGCCGCTACGCCGAGGTGTTCCCGGCGCTGGTGGCCGAGCTGGAGGACCAGACCGGCATCGCGATCGCCGTGGAGAACATGTTCCCGGTGCGCAGCGGCCTCGGCCGCGGCCGGTCGGTGGCCATGACGGCGTTCAAGCCCTCGATCGACCCGACCGACGTCGGGCACCGGCACTACACGCTCGACCTGTCCCACACGGCCGCCGCGCAGATGGACGCGCTGGAGCTGGCCAAGCGGATGCGCGACGGTCTGACCCACGTGCACCTGGCGGACGGCAGCGGGGCCTCCAAGGACGAGCACATGGTGCCCGGCCGGGGCAACCAGCCGTGCGCGCAGCTGTGCGAGGGCCTGGCCAGCGGCGGGTTCGCCGGGCAGGTGGTGCTGGAGGTGAACACCCGCAAGGCCCGCAGCACCGCCGAGCGCACCGAGATGCTGAACGAGGCGCTGCTCTTCGCGCGCCTGCACCTGGAGTGGCGCTAACCTCTTGATCGTGAAACCGCCCCGCGCGCTGCTCCCGTCCGCCGCGCGCAGGTTCGCGGCCGGCCTGACCGGCTCCGACGCCGTCGCCACCGCGACCTCGCTGGTCGACCTGGGCTTCCGGGTGACCCTGGTGCGCTGCGCGGGCCCCTCGGCCGACCGGGAGTCCGCCGAGTCCGCCGTCCAGGCCGACCTGGAGCTGCTCGACCTGCTGCACGCCACCGGCCTGGCCTGCGACACCGACGTGGCCGTGCCGCTCAGCGCCGTCGGCCTGCTCGTGGACGAGCGCCTGGCCCTGGACAACGCCTCCCGGCTCGCCGCCGCAGCCGCCCAGTGCGGCACCACCGTCACCCTGGAGGCCGACGACCACGGGGACGTCGACGCCCTCCTGCGCGTCCTCGGCGAGGTGCGCCGCGAGTGGCCGGGCACCGCCGTCGCCCTGCGGGCCGCGCTGCTGCGCACCGAGGACGACTGCGCGGCGCTCGCGGGCAGCCGCGTCCGGCTGGACCGGGGCGGCCCGCGCGAGCCCGGCTCGGTGGCCCGCACCGACCCGCACGCCGCGGACCTGGCCTACGTCCGCTGCCTCAACGCCCTGCTGGAGGCGGACGGCAACCCGGTGTTCGCCACGCACGACCCGAGGCTGCTGGAGATCGCGGGCGAGCGCGCCCGCTGGTTCGGCCGGGAGCCCGGCGAGTACGAGCTGCAACTGCCGCTGGGCGTGCGCACGGCGGAGCGGGACCGGTTGGCGGCGGCGGGCGACGTGGTGCGCGTGCGCGCCCCGTACGGCCCGGCGTGGGCCGACCGCCTCGACCGGGTGGTCGAGCGCCCGGCCGACGTCGCGCTCCTGCTGCGCGGCCTGGTCGGCCGCGCGTGAGCCCCAGGGGCCCCGCGCCCACCCCGAGGAGCACCGTGCCGTTCTCCCAGGCCAGCGCCGTCCGCCCGCTGGGCGACGGCACCTACACCGCGGCGCTGCCCGCGGAGTGGACCACCGGCCAGTCCCCGCACGGCGGCTTCCTGCTGGCCGTGCTGGCCCGCGCAGCCGCCCACGCCGCGACCGCGCCGAACACCCAGCCCGCCCCACTGGCGGTCTCCGCCCAGTTCCTGCGGGCCGCCGAGGTGGGCCCGGTCCTGATCCGCACCTCGGTCCGCAGGGCGGGCCGGGCGGCGGCGGTGGTGACGTGCGCGCTGGAGCAGCGCGGCCAGACCTGCGTGGAGGCCGCCGTGACGGTGGGCGCCCCGCCCACGTCGGTGGAGTACGCGGACCTGCCGGACCTGGCCGCGTCGCCCCCGCAGGACGCCGTGGACGTGTCGGCGCTGGCCCCCGAGGGCGGCCTGCGCCTGGCGGGTGCGTGCGAGCTGCGCCTGGACCCGGTCAGCGCGGGCTTCCTGCGCGGCAGGGCGGCGGGCCCGCTCCTGCTGCGCCTGTGGGCCCGCCCGCTGGGCGAGCAGCCGGACCCGTACTTCGCCCTGGTCACCGGCGACGTCCCGGTGCCGGTGACGGTCAACCTGGGCAGGCGGGGCTGGTCCCCCGCCGTGCAACTCACCGCCCTGGTCCGCTCCGCGCCCGCCGCAGGCGGCTGGCTGCGCCTCCAGGTGACCTGCAGAGCCGTGCACGGCCAGTGGTACGACGAGGACGTGGTGGTCGTCGACGCCGCAGGCAAGCTGGTCCTCCAGTCCCGCAAACTGGCACTCACCCCACCCCCCGCCTGACCCCGCCACCAGCCTCCAGCCCGAGCCCTCGCCAGCCCAACCGCCCCCGGGACCGTCCACAAGCTGACCGCCTCGCGGGCTGCAGGGCGAGCGCAGCG
>NZ_JBQGCX010000453.1:0-2823 GCF_052038725.1 Actinosynnema sp. | reverse complement strand
CCCGTGCAGCGCCACGGCGGCGGCCCGCGTCGTGCCGACCAGGCGCGCCGCGGCGGCCGACGACCCGACCCCCACCCCGATCAGCAGCTCGTCGCCGCCCGCGCGCGGCCGCTCCACCGGGTCGTGCAGCGCGACCCCGCGCAGCACCACGTCCCGCCCGCGCGGGGCGCACCCCAGGTGGGTGCCCAGACTGCCGAGGACGTCGACCAACCGGTCCAGCGCTACCACGCCCGGATCGTAGGACCGGGGCGGGCGGGTGTCGCCGCGATCGCGGTGGTGGGACGATGGTGGGCGGAGGTGGTGTCGTGAGCAATCCCGAGCACCCGGTGCTGATCACCGAGGCCGAGCCCTCGTACGAGGACCAGCTCGCGGCGCGCAAGCGCAAGTACGCGATCATGATGGGCTCGCGCATCCCGTGCCTGCTCCTGGCCATGGTCTTCTACGACACGTGGTGGCTGGCGCTGGCTTTCATCGTGCTGTCCATCCCGCTGCCGTGGATGGCCGTGCTGATCGCGAACGACCGCCCACCGCGCAAGTCCGAGAAGGCGAACAAGCACGATGCGGAGAGGCGCGCCCTGGAGGCGCGCCCCCGTCACGTCATCGACGGCTGAGCCCGCAGCGGCGGCTGGGCGCCGACCGACGAGACGGCCCGGCCCGCGGCGCGCACCCCCCCGAGGAGCGCGTCGCGCCGGGACGCCCCGGCCAGCCAGGCCGCGAGCAGGCCCGCGTCGAACGCGTCGCCCGCGCCCGTGGAGTCGACGCACTCCACGTCGGTCGCGGGCACCGGCACCACGCCGTCGGCGTCGACCCAGCTCGCGCCGTCCGCGCCGGAGGTGGCCGCGACCGCGCCCACCACGTCCAGCAGCGCCACCGCCGACACCGGGTCGGCCGACCCGGTCAGCGCCACCAGCTCCTCCGCGTTGGGCAGCAGCAGGTCGACGCCCCTGATGTCGTCCAGGACCCCGTCGTAGACCAGCGCCGCCGACTGCGGGTCCACCGACGTGGTCAGCCCCGCCTCGCGCGCCATCCGCAGCACCTCCAGGCCCGCGGGCCTGGACGAGGCGTCCAGCAGCACGTACCCGGACAGGTGCAGGTGGGACGAGCCCGCCAGCAGCTCCGGGTTCACGTCCTCGGGCGAGAACCGGGCGTTCGCGCCCCGGTCGGGCAGCATCGTGCGCTGCCCGGTGTCGTCCACCAGCACCACGACGCAGCAGGTCGCCGCGTCCGGGTCGACCGCGAACGCGCAGCGCACCCCGGCCGAGGTCAGCTCGGCGTGCACCTGCCGCCCCGCCGAGTCCGCGCCGACCCGCGCCACCAGCACCGGCGACGAGCCGCAGGCGGCCAGCCACACCGCCGTGTTGGCCCCGGCGCCGCCGGGCTCGATGGTCACCGAGGCGCGCGAGTCGCCGCCGTGCACGATCGGACCGGAGTGGCGGGCGACGACGTCCAGGCCTGCGTCGCCCACCACGACGATCCCGCTCCCCGCCGCTCTCACGCGGAGAGGGCGACCGCGACCCGCGCGGCCAGCGCGGCGTTGGACACCACGAGCGCCTCGTTGGCGTCCAGGCTGACGCCGCCGCTGGCGGTGTGGAAGTGCTCCAGCAGCGCCGGGGTCACCTCCTTGCCGGTGATGCCCCGGTCCTCCAGCAGGGCCAGGCCCTCGGCGAGCAGCCGGTCGTGCAGCTCGACGTCCATCTCGAACTCGACCGGGATCGGGTTGGTCAGCAGCACGCCCGCGTCGCCGGGGACGCCCCGGTGCGCGGCCACGACGGCGGCGGCCTGCTCGGGGGTGTCCACCCGCCACGGGACGCCGAAGTCGGACTCGCGGCGGTAGAACGCGGGGAAGCGGTCGGTGCGGTAGCCCAGCACCGGCACCGAGCTGGTCTCCAGCAGCTCCAGCGTCGCGCCCATGTCGAGGATCGACTTCACCCCGGAGCACACGACCAGGATGGGCGTGGACGCGAGGACGTCCAGGTCGGCGGACACGTCCCAGGTCTCGCTCGCGCCCCGGTGCACCCCGCCGAGGCCGCCGGTGGCGAAGACCCCGATGCCCGCGGCGTGCGCCAGCGCGGCGGTGCCCGCGACGGTGGTGGCGCCGTCCCTGCCCAGCGCGAACGCCGCGCCCAGGTCCCGGCGGGACAGCTTGACCAGGTCGTTGTCCCGGTCGCACACGTAGTCGAGCTCGGCGTCGGTCAGGCCGACCTTCGGCACGCCGCCCAGCACGGCGATCGTGGCGGGGACGGCGCCCGCCTCGCGGACGATCGCCTCCAGGCGCGCGGCGACCTCGCGGTTGCGGCCCGGCGGGAGGCCGTGGGACAGGATGGTGCTCTCCAGCGCGACCACCGGCCGGTTCTCGGCCAGGGCGTCGCGGACTTCTTCGGTGCTGCTCGGCGTGCTCACGAGGGGCCATCATCCCAGGTAAGGTGAGGGTGTGAGCACGCAGACCCTCCCTGAGCTGGACACCAGGCCGGAAGGCACTGACACCACCGGGGACGACTCGCCCAAGATGTTCCACTACGTGCGCAAGGAGAAGATCGCGGAGAGCGCGGTCATGGGCACGCACGTGGTGGCGCTGTGCGGCGAGGTCTTCCCGGTGACGAAGTCGCCGAAGCCAGGCTCCCCGGTGTGCCCGGACTGCAAGAAGATCTACGAGAGCCTGCCCATGGGTGGCGAGTAGCCCCTGATGTCCGGGCTGCCCCGGCGTCCCGCGCTCGAAGCGGGACGCCGGGGCAGTGCTGTCCTGGGAGCGAGTGCCGGGGTTTCCCCAGGTCAGGCGTTCTCCGGCTGACCGGTCCGCCCGGCCGCGCCCTGGTCGCCGGGACC
>NZ_JBQGCX010000452.1:0-2346 GCF_052038725.1 Actinosynnema sp. | reverse complement strand
GCCGAGCTGGGCGAGACCTCGCGCACGCTGTTCCTCAAGGCGCTGGCCGAGCAGGGCCACAACGAGATGCTGTCCACCACCAACTGGTGCGGCCGGACCTACCCGGTGCAGGGCATCCCGCAGCTCACCCCGCAGCGCTGGGTCAAGGCCGACGGCACGGTCACCGTGGGCGGCGCGGTGTACGACCGCGACGTGCGCCCGTGCGACGCCGTCGCCGAGGTGGGCTTCAGCCACAAGACCGGCTGGGTGGACACCACCGGCAGTGACGCGGGCATCGTGAAGTCCCTGCCGGGCAAGGAGAAGCGCGACTACATCGTGGTGATCTTCGCCAACCTGGGCACCGACTACGTCGACGCGAACCGGCCCGCCGACCCGCCCGGCGTGTTCCCGGTGCTCTACACCCAGAAGTACGCGAAGCTCGGCAAGGCCGTCGACGCGATCATGGCCGCCCGCTGACGCCCCGAACGTGACACCGGCCCGCCGCCACCCGGAGCAGCAGGCGGCGGGCCGCTCACGAACCGTTGCCCGCTAGGGGAAGTCGCCCGGCAGCACGACCTCAGCGCCGGTTCCCTCGCGGCCGCAACCGCCCCCCTGGCATCGGCGGCGCGGGCAGCCGGTCGCCGTCGTAGCCCACCACCGCGCCGAACCGCTCGTCCCCGCGCTCCCACTCCTCCCGGAACCGCACCACCTCGTCGTGGTCGCGCCCGATGAAGTTCCACCACATCACGATCTCCTCGCCGAACGGCTCGCCGCCCAGCAGCAGCACCCGCGCCTCCTCGGACCCGGTGCTCGCCAACCGCAGCACCGCCGACCCCGCGCCCAGGCACCCCAGCGACCCGCGCGGCACCACCGCCCCGGCCAGCTCCACCTCGCCCCGGTCCACCAGCACCCCGTGCTCGAACGCCGGGTCCACCGCCAGCTCCAGCACCACCCCGGCGGGCACCACCAGCTCCGCCCCCAGCAGCGGCGTGAACCCGCGCACCGGCGACGTCACCCCGCCCAACGACCCGAGGAACACCCGCGCCACCGCCCCGCCGATCACCACCGGCTCGGGCACGTGGTGCTCGAAGCCCCTCGGCGCGTCCCGGTGCGCGTCCGGCAGCGCGATCCACAGCTGCACCCCGTGCAGCACCGACGTCCCTGGGGTGGAGACCTCCGAGTGGCAGATCCCGCGCCCGGCCGTCATCAGGTTCAGCTCGCCCGGTCGCACCAGCGCGTGCGCGCCGTGGCTGTCCCGGTGCTCGATCTCCCCGGAGAACAGCCAGCTCGCCGTCTGCAACCCGGTGTGCGGGTGCGGCGCGACGTCCATGCCGCCGGTGGCGGACACGTCGTCCGGCCCGTAGTGGTCCACGAAGCACCAGGCCCCGATCAGGGACCGCCCGCGCTGCGGCAGGGTGCGCCGTACCGCCATCGCCCTCGGCCCGCCCAGCGGCACGTCGCGCGGGTCGAGCACCTCCACCTCGGCCGCGGGGGAGGAGGCGGCGCAGACCAGTTCGGCGGGATCGGATTCGGCGTTGCTCACCACCACATCGTAGGTCCGCACCCGCGTCCCGCCGCCCGACCGGCGCGCCGCGCCCGCCCGCACCGCCCGCACCCAGCGCAGACGCCCCACCACCGGCCGGGACGGGCCGAACTGCCCCGTTCCGGCCCCGCTAACACCCCGACCCCCGCCCGCGATGACCTTGTGCACCGCCCCCCCAGAGAAGGTGACCACCGCTGTGCCTTACACGGCCGAGATCAGCCGCGCCACCCCGGCCTGCTTCGTCTTCCTGGTGGACCAGTCCGCCTCGATGGAGGACCCGATCGGCGGCCCGGCCAGGCAGCGCAAGGCCGACGTGGTCGCCGACGCCCTCAACCGGCTGCTGACCGAGCTGAGCGTCAAGTGCGCCAAGGAGGAGGGCGTGCGCGACTACTTCCACATCGCGGTGATCGGCTACGGCCACACCTCGGTCGGCTCCGCCTTCACCGGCCCGCTGTCCGGCCGCGACCTGGTCCCGCTCAGCCAGGTCGCCGACCGCCCGGCCCGCGTCGAGGACCGGGTGAAGAAGTTCCCGGACGGCGCGGGCGGACTGGTCGAGAGCAAGGTCAAGTTCCCGGTCTGGGTCGACCCGGTCGCCAACGGCGGCACCCCGATGTGCCGGGCGCTGGCGCAGGCCGACGCGATCGGCGCCGACTGGGTAGCCCGGCACCCGGCGGGTTTCCCGCCGATCGTGCTCAACCTGACCGACGGCGAGTCCACCGACGGCGACCCGCTGGAGGCCGCCCTGGCGCTCCAGCGGCACGTCAGCGCGGACGGCGCGGCGCTGCTGTTCAACCTGCACGTGTCCGGCTCGGCCGCGATCCCGG
>NZ_JBQGCX010000451.1:0-2767 GCF_052038725.1 Actinosynnema sp. | reverse complement strand
TCGACCGCCGCTACGAGCTGGGCAGGCTCGGCGGCGCGCTCAACCGCACCTCCGACTCGCTGCGCGGCACCGTCGGCTCGCTGCGCGACCACGCGCACTCGCTCGCCGACGCCTCCGCCGAGCTGGACCGGACCGCCACCCGCATCTCCGGGTCGGCGGGCAGCGCCAGCGACCGCGCGGACGCCGCCAGCGGCGCCGCGACCCAGGTGTCCGGCGACGTCGACGCCGTCACCCAGGGCACCGACGAGATGGGCATCGCGATCCGCGAGGTGTCCAAGAACGCGGGCGAGGCCGTCGCCGTGGCCGCCGAGGCGGTCGCCGTGGCCGAGCGCACCAACACCACCGTCGCCCGGCTGGGCGCGTCGTCCACCGAGATCGCCGAGGTGGTCAAGGTGATCACCTCGATCGCCGAGCAGACCAACCTGCTGGCGCTGAACGCCACCATCGAGGCGGCGCGCGCGGGCGACGCGGGCAAGGGCTTCGCCGTGGTGGCCAGCGAGGTCAAGGAGCTGGCGCAGGAGACCGCCCGCGCCACCGAGGACATCACCCGGCGCGTGCAGGTCATCCAGGAGGACACCTCCGGCGCCGTCGAGGCCATCGCGAGCATCGCCTCGATCATCGACCGGATCAGCGGCTTCCAGACCGTGATCGCCGCCGCCGTCGAGGAGCAGACCGCGACCACCGGCGAGATCGCGCGCCGCGTCGCGCAGGCCGCCGAGGGCAGCAGGGACATCGCGTCGAACCTCGCGGGCGTCGCGGACGCCGCCGCGTCGTCCCCCCGCGACGTGGACGAGTCCCGCGGCGCGGCCTCCGAGCTGAACCGCATGAGCGGGCAGCTGCAGGAGCTGGTCGGGCGCTTCCGGCTCTCCTGAACCGGTCCGCCCCCGAACGCCGAACCCCGCCAGGAACCCGACCGCCGCCGCCCTGTCGAGGGGCCGGGGCGAAGCGGTCGAACGCCGCCGGTGCGAACCGGCGGCGGCGTGAGCGGCGAGCGGGCAGGGCCCCCCGCGGGGCGCGCGCGCGTGTCCGGCGCGGGGCGCACCCCCGGTAGGGCGGACCCCGCGGCGGCCGGGAGGGCCGCCGGGTTACCTGGCTCCTGACCGGGCCGGAACCGGTCGTCGATCGGCGTCGAACGGGCGGGTCGCACCACGCCCCTGGCCCGGCGTCACCGCCCCGCGAACGTCGCCCTCCCCGGCCCGTCGGCCAGGAACGAGCGCACCGCGCCCCGCAGGTCCTCGGTCGCGAACAGCCCCGCCGCGATCGTCGCCACGTGCTCGTCGGCCTGCGCCACCCCACCCGCCTCGTAGTGCGCGAGCACCCGCTTGGTGGCCGCGTGCGCGCGCGTCGGCCCCGCCGCCAGCGACTGCGCGAACGCCAGCGCCGCCTCGTCGAAGCCCTCGTCGGGCAGCACCCTGTTGACCACGTTCCACCGCTCCAGCACCTCGGCCGGGTAGCGCTCGCCGGTCATCACCAGCTCCTTGGCCCGCCCGACCCCGGCCCGCGCCGCGAGCCGCTGGGTGCCGCCCATCGCGGGCGTCATGCCGATGACCCGCTCGACCAGCCCGAACTCCGCGCTGCGCGCCGCGAGCAGCACGTCGCACGCCAGCGCCACCTCGAACGCCCAGGTCAGGCACAGCCCGTGGGCGGCGAAGACGGTGGGGAAGGGCAGCTCGGCCACCCGCTCGGTGAGGTCGATCATCTCGTCGAGCAGCGCCTCGGCCGCCTCGGGGCCGTCCTGCTCGGCGAACAGGGCGACGTCGACGCCGCCGCTGACCACCCGGCCCTCGGTCCGCACCAGCAGCGCCCGCGCCGGTCGCGCCGCCAGGTCGTCCACGGCGTCGGCGAGCAGCTCGCGCAACTCGGCGGTGTAGAGGTTCAGCGGGGGAGCGTCGACCGTCAGCACGGCCAGCCCCGCCGCGTCCCGCGCCACGCGGACCAGTTGCTCAGGCACGTGGCCGGACTCTACACGCGGGCCACCCGCCAAAGCAGTTGTCCGAACGGCCCATTCCCTGCCACGGTCCGAGTCATGGGGAATTGGTCCGTTCGGCCCGTCGACCCGTTCGGCGACACCGCTTCCGCCCTGGTGCGGGCCTACTTGCACGACATCGTCTCCCGGTACCACGGCAGGCCTGCCACCGAGGCGGAGGTGGACCTGGCGATCGCGGACGACCCGACCGACGACCAGACCGGGTTCCTCGCCGCCGAGGTGGCCGGTGAGCCGGTCGGCTGCGCCGCCTTCCGGATGGTGACGGAGGACACGGTTGAGCTGAAGCGAGTCCACGTCCTGCGGGAACACCGGGGTCAGGGGCTCGGGAGGGCCCTGGTGGAGGCCGTCGAGCGGGCCGCCCGCGACCTCGGCGCGCGACAGGCGCGTTTGGACACCAGGAGCGACCTGATCGAGGCCAGGGCCATGTACGCGGCGCTCGGGTACCGCGAGGTCGAGCCCTTCAACGACGACCCCTACGCCCACCACTGGTTCGGAAAGCGGCTATAGGCCCCATCGGGTTTCGATATAACACGTGTGATCTGACTCACTTGACAGGTTTAATGCCTCACAGTTGAGTAGTGCCGAAAGTTGGGCCGCGGATATGAAATGGGGATCAGTCCAGTGGCTTTCGCAGTGGAGTTGACTTTTCGCGACGCGCGACAGGTGCGCAGATCGATTCACCTCGCGCACCGCGAATACTGGCGACCGCTCGCCGAGCAGGGCGTGCTGGTCGGCACCGGGCCGTGGGCCGACGGCAGCGGAGTGCTGCTCGTCTGCCAG
>NZ_JBQGCX010000450.1:0-2730 GCF_052038725.1 Actinosynnema sp. | reverse complement strand
GGTTGACCGTGCCGTGGCCGCTCTGCTCGCCCTTCTGCGACGGCATGGGCACCACGTCGTGGATGAGCCTGCCGTCCTGCAGCGTGGTCCAGCCGAAGATGTCGCCGAGCAACCCGGCCACCAGCACCAGGTACGCCTCCTGCGGCGCGGTGCGGGTCTGCCCGTCGAGCCCCCGCCAGTCCAGCGGGGTCGGGCCGATCTCGGCGTCGTCGACGGGCAGGCCTCGGATGACCAGCGCCGACGCCGACTCCGCCAGCCTCAGGTCGCGCAGCTGGTCGACCAGGCGCGCGGGCAGCCGGTGCGCCAGGCCGGGGGCGGCGGCGAGCAGCGACGGAGCGCTGGACGAGCCGTGCTCGCGCACCGCGGCGCGGGCCAGGGCCTCGACCTGCGCGCCGTCGACGGGGTCGAGGTCGACGTACCGGATCCCCGCCAGCGGTGGCGTGGTGGCGGAGCCGGTCATGAAGCACTTCCCTGGTACGTCATCGAGTCCTCCTCGGAGGGGGAAGGGCGCCGGGGCGGGGTAGCCCGCCCCGGCGGTGGGGTCAGGCAAGGGTCTCGCTGGTGGTGGGGGCGTTGACGTCGCCGGGAGCGGGCAGGTAGCCGTTCTCGACCAGGAAGCTGAAGCACGAGTGCGCCCACTGCTCGTTGACCGGCGGGCAGGAGATGCCCGAGCCCTCCAGCGCAGCGAGGAGCACGCGGCACTCGTCCATGGGGTCGACCTGCTGCTGGAGCTCGGGGTCGAGCGCGGCGTGGCGCATGGAGGCGACCCGCAGGATGGGGGTGAGCGGGTAGAGGACGTGGTCCTCGTCCACGGCCAGCGCCTGGCGGCGGGCCTCCTCCTCGTCGACGACGTTGAGGTCGTAGCCGAAGGAGCGCAGCCACTGGTAGCACTGCTGCATGGTGGTCGGCTCGGGGTTGGTGATGTTGAAGTTCTTGCCGAGGTTCTCCTCCTGCAGGGAGGTGTGCACGATGGCCGCCGCGGTGTAGTCGACCGGCACGGCGTTGATCACGTCGTTGTAGAGCGGCAGGACCCCGAGGTCCAGGAAGCCCTTGAGGTAGACGTAGAGGTAGTCCGTGTCGTGCGAGGCGCCGGTCTCGGTGTGGCCGGTGATCATCCAGGGGCGCTGGACGGTCACCGGGACGCCCCTGTCGCGGGCGATGACGACGATCTTCTCGGCCACCCACTTGGTGCGCGGGTAGCCGGTGGGGACCTTCACCGGACGGTCGCCCAGGTCCTCCTCGGTGAAGGGGCGCTCGGCGCCGGTTCCCATGAAGACGTCCACGCTGGAGACGAAGTGGAACGCCTTGAGCGTGGTGGTGGTGGCCAGCCGCAGCAGCTCCTCGGTGCCGAGGACGTTCGCGGCCTTCATGGCCTCGTACGGGTAGGTGAAGTTGACGATCGCGCCGCTGTGGTAGATCGCGTCGAGGTCGGTGGCGAGGGTGGCGTACTCGGCCTCGCCCAGTCCCAGCCGGGGCTTGGACAGGTCGCCGGTGACCACCCGCATCCGGGTGCGGTAGGACTCGTCCCAGGCGCGGTACTTGCGCAGGACCTCCTCCAGGCGGTCCCACGCGGCGTCCTGGCTCTCGCCGCGCACCAGGCAGTGCACGGTGGCGCTGGTGCGCTGGACCAGCTCGACGGCCAGGAAGGCGCCCAGGTAGCCGGTGGCGCCGGTGACCAGGATGTTCTTGGGGGAGAACCAGTCGGCGTTGGGCAGCCCGTCGGGGACGATGGCCGGGTCGAGCCGGACGTCGGCGACGAGCTCGGCGACCTGCTGGGCGTACAGGGCGGCGCTGTCGACGTTGTCGCGGCGGCGCTGGTGGACCTCCACCGCCCTGGCGATGCCCTCGACGGTGGGGACGCGGAAGATCTCGTCGATGGGCAGTTCGACGTCGTGCTCGCGGGAGAGCTGGGCGGCGAGCCTGGCCACCAGCAGCGAGTTGCCGCCGAGGGAGAAGAAGTCGGCGGTGGCGCTGATCTGGCGCAGGCCGAGCACGGCGGCGAAGGTCTCCGCGATCTCCGCCTCCAGCTGGGTGCGCGGCTCGACGAAGCCTCCCGCCGCGATCTCGACCGGGGCGGGCAGCGCCGCGGTGTCGATCTTGCCGTGGCGGGTCAGCGGCATCCGCTCCAGGCTGACGAACGCGCTGGGCACCATGTAGTCGGGGATCTGGCCCAGCACGTGCGTGACCAGGGTGTCCTGGGTGAGCACGCGACCGATGACGGGCACCACGTGGGCGACCAGGCGGGGGACGCCCGGCTGGTCCTCGCGGACGGTGACGACGGCCTCGGCGACCAGCGGGTGGCGCAGGAGGACGTTCTCGATCTCCGACAGCTCGATGCGGAAGCCGCGGATCTTGACCTGGGTGTCGGCGCGCCCCAGGAACTCCACGGCGCCGTCCGCGCGGTGGCGGGCCAGGTCGCCGGTCCGGTACAGGCGCGCGCCGGGGTCGGCGGAGAACGGGTCGGGCAGGAACCGCTCGGCGGTCATCGCGGGGCGGTTGACGTACCCGCGCGCCACGCCCTCGCCGCCGATGTAGAGCTCACCGGGGACGCCGGGGGCCACCGGGTTGAGGTTCGCGTCCAGCAGGTGCAGGCGGGTGTTCGGGATGGGGCGGCCGATCGGGACCCTGGTGGCCTCGCCGTCCTCGGGGCGCACGGCGTGCACCGACGCCCACACCGCGGCCTCGGTGGGGCCGTACTCGTTGAACAGGGCGGAGCCGGGGTTGCGGCGG
>NZ_JBQGCX010000449.1:0-6932 GCF_052038725.1 Actinosynnema sp. | reverse complement strand
CCCACGTTCAGCGAGGTGTTCGAGACCGTCGGGCCCGCGGCGTTCTTGTGCCCGGTGGCCCGGTTGTACTTCACGCCCGCCTGCGGGATCGGCGTGATCGTGAGGCCGCCGTCCTTCGTCGGGGCGCTGATCCGGCCCTCGACGCCCACGTTCCACCCCTTCGAGGTGGAGCTGGAGCTGTCCAGCTTCGGCGCGACCGCCGCCGAGGCCCGCACGTTGCGGTTGTCGATCTGGCCCAGGTGCACCGGGTTGCCGACCGGCACGGCCCGCACGGTGATGTTGGTGTAGGTCCGCGTGGTCGCGGTCTCGCTCTTGAGCTGGGCGGTCACGCCCGCGCCGAGCAGGCCGTCCATGCTGGACTTGAGCGCGGTCGGCGACAGCTTCTCCAGCTCGCGCTGGTTCGCCAGCTGGAGCGAGGTCGCGTGCGAGCGGTCCCGCCAGCCGCTGAACGGGTTCCGCGACCTGGTGGGCGCGGTCGGCGGCGTGCTGCCCCACTCAGGCAGCAGGTCCTTGGTGCCGGGGTTGGCCTTGAGCATCGCCTCGACGTCGCCGAGCACCTTGCCCGCCGCCGGGAACGAGCCGACCTTCGCGTTGCCCGCCGCCAGCGCGGACGCCAGGTACGGCGGCGCGTGGCGGGTGCCCGCCGTGCCCTCCTTGATCCGGCCGGGGGTGCCGTCGGGCACCGGGAAGTTCGGCGTGCCGCCGTCCGGGTTCTGCGCCGTCGCCTCGGCGAGGCCGATGCGCTGGTAGGTGGTGACGGGGACGGTGACGGCGCCCTTGGGGCCGCGCACCTCCACGTCCGCCGTGATCTTGTAGACGCCGACGTCGCCCTTGAGCTGCACACCGGTGCGGTTGGTGGTGCTCAGGCCCGCCGAGCCGCCCTCGGCGGTGCTCGCCGAGTAGCCGCCGACCAAGCCGACCTGGCCCGCGAGGACGCCCGGCTGGCCGATCACGCCGCCGAGGCCCGCGCTCACGCCGAAGCCGGACGGGACCGACGCCGAGGTGCCGCTGGCGCGGCCGGTGACCTCGTGCAGCCGCATCTCGGCGGTGTCGAGCGTGCCGACCAGCTCGGCGCGGGTGATCGTGGCGCGCATCTGCACCGCGCCGGTCTTCTTGCCGTGCGCGCTGGCCAGGTCGGGGGAGGAGACCCAGCCGTTGAGCATCGGGCCGAGGTTGCGGCGGATGTTCGTGCCGCTGAGGAAGTCCTGGAGCCCGGCGCGGCCGGGGGCGCCGAGCGCGGTGACCGACGGGTGCAGCAGGAGCTGGGCGTCCGCGAACGCCTTGGCCGGGTCGTGCACCGAGACGGCCTCGGGCACCGGGTTGTCCAGGTTCGCGCCCACCGCGGGGTCGGTGATCGGGGCGCCCAGGGTGACCTGGCCGTCGGCGCGGAGCCTGGCGCCGGACTCGCCGATCTTGGTGAGGGTGTCGGGGATCTGGAGGTCGACGCTGCCGGTGACGGTCTGCGGTCCGGGCACGGCCGGGGTCGCGCCCGGCGTCGTGCTCGCGGGCGCGGCGGGGCCGTTCGGGAAGCGGCCGGAGACGTCGGTGGTGTTGACCGTGAAGGTCACCGGCACGGTCGCCGACGCCGAGCTCTCCGCCGAGCGGATGATGCGCTGGTCGACCGTGGTGGTGGAGGACTGCTGGCCCACCACCGGCGTGGCGATCTTGGCCTTGGCGCCCGCCGAGACGTACGGACCCGCGAGCTGGCTGTAGGCGCCGGACAGGCCGATCTCGTTGGCGGTGGTGATCGCCTGGCCCTCCGAGGTGGAGGTGCCGCTCTGCACGGCGGTGTCCACCTTGGTCGTGCCGGGCGCCGGGGTGGTGGTGATGCTCCCGGTGGCGGGCAGGTCGAGCTGCGCCTTGATGTTGATCTCGCGCCACTTGCCGTCGATCTTGACCTGGAAGTTCCGGCCGTCGCCGAGGAAGGTCTCGAACTCGGTGGTGAGGGCGTGCTGGATCCGCGCCGCGTCGGCGGCGGGCAGGTTCGGCACGGCGGCGGTGACCTGCGCGGCCCCGTGCACGTCGCGCACCGCGATGGTGCCGAGCGCCGAGCTGTCCCGGACGAACTCGGGCAGCAGGGCGGTGTCGAGGTCCCTGGTCGTGGGGGTGGTGTCGGTGGTGGCGCCGTCGGTGGTCGTGTCCGCCGGCGGCACGTCGGTGCGCGCGTCGCCGTCGACGGTGCTGTCGACCGCGCCGTCCACGGCGCCGTCCACGCCCGTGGTCCCGGTCTCGGGCACAGCGGTGCCGCTGACCGGAGCTCCGGGCGGGTTCGTCGAGGTCGACGGTGCCGCGTCCGCGCCGGGCCGCCCACCGGTCGAGGGCAGGTCGGACATCGGGAGGCTGTCCGCGGCCGGCGTGCTGGAGAAGAGCCCGCGCACCTGCTTGAAGATCCGCCGTCCCGACGGCGCGTTGGGCGCGACCGGCTCCGGGTTGGACCGCGACCGCGGCGCGCTGCTCTCCGGCTCCGGCTCGGGCCGGGTCCGCTGCGCCTCGGGCTCCGGCTCGGGCCGGGTGCGCGGGGCGTTCCGCGCGTCCTGCGCCGCGTGCGCGGCCTGCTGCTGGGCCTTGGCCTGGTCCGAGTGCGGGGAGTACTTGCCGTTGACCACGTCCAGTTCGAGCGTGCCGCGCGGCGGCGCCAGGGCGCCGGGAGCGGCCTTCTTCGCCGCCGGGTCCAGGTACGGGGCCGCCGGGGTGAACGGCGAGTGCGTGGTCGTGCCGCCGGGGTGGTGCAGGACGATGTCGGCGTTGAGCTTCGTGGCCAGCACCCGCAGCGCGAACTCGTCGGCCTTCGCCTGGACCGGGTCCTGCTCCAGCCGCAGCGACCCGACGTCCGGCAGCTGCGTGGACGGCGGCGAGTCGACGTCCATGGCGTCGTCGCGCATCTCCACGTCGACGTCGTCGGGCGTGATGGTGGCGATGGGCTTCCAGCCGTGCTCGCCGTCCGGCTCGAAGACCGTCCCGGAGATGATCTTGCCGTTCCCGTCGTAGACCGGGTTCTCGACGAGGTTCCCGTTCTCCAGGAACGCGCCCTGCTCGGGGTTCGGGTGGTCGACGTCCTTCCAGACGTCGACGTCCTTCGGCGCCCCGCTGAAGTCGTTCGGCAGCAGGTCCAGCTTCACGTCCTGGTTGAAGTCCGCGAACAGCTTCCCACCGGGCTGCACGAGCGCCTTCACCAGCGCGCTGTTCTGGTTCACGGCCAGCTGGTTCTCGTGCAGGAAGTTCGAGAACGCGGTGGACAGCTGGGCGCTCTGCTCGTCCTGGAACTTCTTGCTCGCGCCCGACGCGGTGTGCGGCTTCGGGTCGAGCCCGTAGCCCAGGACCTCGTGGCGCAGCTGCGCGGAGCTCGTGCCCTTCCAGAGGTCGGGCTTGCCCGCGAGCTCCCAGCGGGCCGCGTCGTACAGGCCGTCGCGCGCGGGCGCGTTGGTGTTGCCCGCGATGTCCGTGCCGCGCTCGTCGCCCCGGATGCCGGACGGCGTGGCGGGCAGCGAGCTGATCTCCTGGGCCAGGCCGAAGAACCGCTTGGTGGCGGCCTCGGGGCTGGACATGGCGGTGTGCGCGCCCGCGGCGGCCTTCTCCGGCGACGCGGTGGGGTCGTCCTTGTAGTTGCTCTGGACGCCCGCCCACTGGCCCTGGCCCTCGCGGCCGGGCAGCTCCGCGGAGATGGCCTTGTTGAGCGGGTTGTCCGACAAGGCGCCGACCTGGCGCTCACCGCCGGGGACCCGCTCGTCCTTGGCGTTGAAGCTGTCCGCCTCGGGCTCCCATCCCGGCTGGTCGCGGTTGCCGGGGACCCCGCTGCCCTCCCGGACGCCCAGCGGGTCGCGCTCGCCGGGCTTGTGGCCGTCGTAGCCGCTGCGGTACTTCGCGAGCGAGGCGCCCGCCTTCGCGCCGCGGTCGTTCATCTTCTTGCCCTCGGCGTCGACCCTGCCGTCGCTGCCGAAGAACTGGCTGGCGACGCTGGTCAGGTCCATGTGGCTCTGCGGGAGACCGCTGCTGGACGCCCAGCCCAGCGCGATGCGGGACAGGTCGGTGCCCGCCGCGCCCTCGACGAAGTCCACCTGGAAGGGGATGCCCCGCTCGGGGTGCTGGAAGTTCTGCGCCTGGACCTGGAGCTGGGACTCCCGCTCGTGCAGGTGGTTCTCCAGCATCTCCACCAGGGGCTTGAGCTGCTGGGCCTGCGGCGAGTCGGGACCCGCGACCCTGGTCCAGGCGTCCAGCTTCTTCCGCAGGTCCTGCAGCTGCTGGTAGCGCGCCTTGTGCTCGGCGGGCAGCGCGTCGATCAGCTCGCGCGCGAACTGGTCGTTCAACCGCTGGCTGAGCCCGGCGAACACGCCCATGCCCGCGCCGAACCGCACGTCCGTGTTCGACAGCGGCACCGACGCGTCGAGGAACAGGTTCGGCTCGGGGCTGTAGGGCAGCATGGGCGCCACGCCGGTCTGCCGGACGCGGGTCTCCATGTCCTGGTTGATCTGCTGCTCGAACCTCTGCGCGAAGTCCGGCTTGCGGATCTCGGCCTGGGCCAGCTGCAGCTTCTTGAGCGTGTTGAGGTTGTCCTGGGCCTGGTCGACCCTGGCCTCGGAATCGGCCTTGACCTTCTTCTGGGCGGCCGTGAGGTTCGTCTTCGGGAGCTTGGCGACCTCCGCCTTGTGGGCCTCCTTGGCCGCGTCCAGGTTCGAGTTGAGGACGTTGACCGAGTGCGAGGGCAGCTTGCCCATTCCCTCGTCGATCCGGGCCTGGACGTCGGCGACCAGCTGGGCCTTGTTGTCCACCCGGTAGCCGCCGCTGATCATCATCGGGCGGGCCGGGTCGAGGCCCGGCGCGACCGCCATGCTGTCCGAGACGTGGTTGAACACGTGCTTGCCGCCGGGGACCGTGCGGGTGCCCGTGTCGAAGTCCTGGATCGACAGGTACGGGTGGGTGCCCTTGTCGCCCAGCGAGCCCAGCGCGCCGACCGCGAACTGGTTGGCCGTGCTGACCATCGTCTCGTTGCGGACGGTGCCGAACGGGAACGAGGAGTCCTTCCACGGCGGCAGCTGCACGAGCGCGACCGGGGGCGGGTTGCCGTTGAACCGGGGGTCCGCCTTCAGCGCCGCCATGGCGGCGTCGATCTTCGCGGCCATGTCCGCCTCGAGCGCCCGCACGGCCTCCGGGTCGGGGGCCCGCTTGCCCTCGGGCGGCGCGGGCGACTTGGCGTTGACGCCGACGACGAAGACGACCTTCGGGTCGCCGGGCCGGTCCAGTCGCCCGCTCGGGCTGCCGGGGTCCGCGAGGATCGACTCGACGACGTCCGCCAGCGACTTGCCGGGCGTGTTCAGGTCGTTGACGTTGACCATCGAGTTGACGACGAACGACGGCGGCTTGCCGACGCTCTCCTTGAGCGTCTTGGTGTGGTCGTAGCCGGGGCCGTCGTGCGGGACCGCGACCTGGTTCGACCGGTCGCCCGCCAGGTCCAGGAAGGCGTCGGTGGCCTTGACCTTCGGGCCGAGGTCGTTCGCCGAGATCCGGGGCCGCACGTTCGGCTGCGACAGGAAGCCGTCCGGGACCTTCGGCGCGGCGCCCCTGCCCCGGCCCGCGCCGGTGGAGGGCCCCGCGACCGGGGCGCCGCCGGTGCGCGCGCGCTTCTTCCTCTCCGGCTGCGCGGTGTCAGCCGAGTGGTCGCGCTTCGGCGGCATCTCCCGCGTCGGCCCGTCGTGGTTCGGGTCGACGGCGCGGCCGTCCGTGGCCCTCCCGTCCGGGGTGAACTGGGTGTTCGGGCTCGGCGGGGTCGGGCTGCCGTCCAGCGGGGCCGGGTTCGGCATCGAGGTCTGGCTGAGCGCGGTGCTCTCGACCGTCCACAGGTGGCGCGGCAGCAGGCGGGCGTCCGGGCCCTTCAGGCCGCCGCCCATCATGCCCTTGTCGCCCACGTGGACGCCGGAGTTGCTGTCCTTCTCCAGCAGCACGCGCGCGCCGCTGCCGGTGTCCTTGCCCTCGTCGGGGACGCCCAGGTAGTGCAGGACCTCGTGGGCCAGCACGTTCGGGTCCGCGTTCGGGGACCAGGTGGTCTGGGTGCTCCGCGAGACCGGCTTGCCGTCGGGGCCGACCGGGTCCGCGTTGACCTTGACGTTCTGGTGCGGGCTGGTCGAGTCGAAGTCGACCCGCACGTGGAACTGGTCGCCGCTGGGCAGGCGGTTGCCCTGGTTCAGCAGCGCGTTGACGCCCTTCTCGGCGTTCGCCCGCAGGTCGGCGATCTGCTGCGCGGAGACGCCGGGGCCGGGCTGCAGGTTCAGCTTGACCGTGTACTCCTGGACGAACTTGCCAGGGGCCACCTCGAAGCGGCGCAGGTCGTACTTGATCAAACCGTCGATCTTGTCGACCCGCGACGGGGTGCTGGTGTTCTGCACGTCCGCGACCGTCTGGTCGACGGTGCGCACGTGGGCGTTGTCGCGGTTGGCGTTCCACGTCGACGGGTCGACCGGGCCCGCCTTGTCGAACCAGGGGGCCGAGTCCTTGGAGTAGTGCTTCCAGTTCAGGTCCGAGAGCACGTCGGTCTTGCCCGACAGGTCGGGGCCCTGCGCCTCGGGCTTGATCCAGTTGTTCAGGTTCAGCGGCGCGGCGGGGGGGGGGGTCGGCGGCAGCGGGGGCGGCGGCCAGCAGGGCCAGGATACTGAGAGCGGTGCGCATGAAGGTCCCGAAATGAACGATTTGTTGTTGGAGTGAAATCGCAAAACGATACCAGACTCGCCGCCCTGTGGCGAGGCGCGAAAGTTTGGAAGTTGCCGGCTTGTACCGACTTTCATTCGGGCAGGCTAGACGGTGGCGAAAAGCGGTGCCGATGCCCGCTGGCGCGACAGCCGCTGCAGGTAAGCGGTCAGCAGCACGGCCGCCACCGTCAGGCCCAGCACGAGGCCGATCCAGAAGCCCGTTGCCGACATCGGCTCGCCCGGCGCGAACGGCAG
>NZ_JBQGCX010000448.1:0-2585 GCF_052038725.1 Actinosynnema sp. | reverse complement strand
GGTCAGACGCAGGGCCCGGGCCAGGGCGCCCAGCAGCTGGGTCGACGGCTGACTGCTGCGGCCCTGCTCAAGGCGGACGACGTAGTCGACGGACATGCCGGCGAGCATGGCGACCTCCTCGCGGCGCAGGCCGGCGGTGCGGCGGCGGGGGCCGTCGGTGATGCCGACCTCGGCCGGGCGGATCGCCTCGCGGCGGCGGCGCAGGAAGTCGGCGAGCTGGTCCCGGTGCACGCCGCCCATGGTCGTCGCCCGCGCGCCGCCGAGCCAGGGAGCGGCTCTCCCACGATCAGCGCTCCGCTCCCGCCGGACCGCCCCGCCGCGCAGGGTGGGAGAGGTGACCGCAGTGACGAGGAGCGATGAGATGCAGAGCACGAGCAGCACCGGCCGACCCGCCGCGTCCAGGTTGGGCCTGGGCGCCATGGCGATGTCCGGCGCCTACGGCGAGTCCGACCGGGCGGAGAGCCTGGCGACCGTGCGCGCCGCGCTGGACGCGGGCGTGACCCTGATCGACACCGGCGACTTCTACGGGTCCGGGCACAACGAGCTGCTGCTGGCCGAGGCGCTGCGGGGGAGGGCGCGGGAGGAGTACGCGCTGAGCGTGAAGTTCGGGCAGCTGATCGGACCGGGGGTGCGGTTCCTGGGGACCGACGCGCGGCCGTCGTCCGTGAAGAACTACCTGGCGCACTCGCTCACCAGGCTGGGCGTCGACCACGTGGACGTCTACCGGCCCGCGCGGCTGGACCCGGACGTGCCGATCGAGGACACGGTCGGGGCCGTCAAGGAGCTGATCGAGGCCGGGCACGTGCGGAGCCTGGGGCTGTCGGAGGTGGGGGCGGAGACGATCCGCCGGGCGCACGCGGTGCACCCGGTCGCCGACCTGCAGATCGAGTACTCGCTGATCTCCAGGGCGGTGGAGGACGAGGTGCTGCCGGTGCTGCGCGAGCTGGGGATCGGGGTGACCGCGTACGGGGTGCTGGGGCGCGGGCTGATCTCGGGGCACTGGGACGCGTCGCGGGTGGCGGCGGGGGACCACCGGGCGCGCTCGCCCCGGTTCAGCGCCGGGAACGTGGAGCACAACCTCGGGCTGGTGGAGGCGCTGCGCGCGGTGGCGGGGGAGAAGGGGTGCACGGTCGCGCAGCTGGCGATCGCCTGGGTGGCGTCGCGCGGCGACGACGTCGTGCCGTTGGTGGGGGCGCGGACGCGGGAGCGGCTGGCGGAGGCGCTGCCCGCGGCGGAGCTGGAGCTGACCGAGGAGGACCTGGCGGCGATCGAGCGGGCGGTGCCCGCCGGTTCGGCGCGGGGGGACCGGTACCCGTCGGCGATGATGGCGGGGTTGGCGGTGGGGAATTAGCGGCTGGGGAATTCCCGCCATTCTTCGAGCGCTTTTCCGGTGAACCGGCGGAGCGGGCTTCGGTGATTCCCGAAGCCCGCCCCGCGCGGGTCAGGTGCGAACGACGATGCTGTAGATCTGCGGGATCTCGGTGATGGTGTTGTCCGGCCACAGGACCGCGCCGAGGGCGCCGGTCTCGTAGGCCGCGGAGACGTGCGGCGAGGCGGAGGCCACCCGGTTGACGATGATCGAGTTGGCCTTCTCCAGCTGGTCCGACGCGATCAGCGAGCCGTTCCGGTACAGGCCGACCGCGACGTAGATCGCTGGCATGACCGCGCCCCCGGTGCAGCTCACGCTGCCGATGCCCTGCTCACCGCCGCCCGATCCGCCGAACCAGCGGTTCGGGTTGCTCGCGGTGAGCGTGCACGACCAGGCGCCGTTGGTGACGGTGCTCGTGGCCGAGGCGGACAGCTCCGGGGACCGCGCGGACAGCCCCGACGCGGTGATCCGGTCCGGCGCGGAGCTCTCGGCCGATGCGGCGGGCGCGGCCACCGCCGTGGCGGGGAGGAGCAGGGCGGCGATGGCCGCCCTGGTCAGCCAGGTGCTCTTCTTCATGCACATCCCAAACTGTCTTCCAATCGCCCTCCGGAATGCCGGGCGATTGCGGGGAATTCACAAGCTATCGACGCCCCGCTCTCCCGGTAAATGCCTCCTGCGGGTGACGGCCGTTCGGTCGGCAGCCGTTAACAGGGGCCGGATGGGACGGCTGCCCGCCGGTTCGGGGCGACCTGCCGCGCGTGTTCCCACGACCGGATGACCTCCAACGGGTGGTTTTCCCGCCACCGCCGCCGTGCCCCCAGCACCCCGCCGCACCGCGCGCACCAGGCACAACACCCGCCCACCCGCACCCCGCCCACCCCGCGCAACCCCCGTCCACCACGCGGACGACCTCGACACAAGATCGCCCCCAACCCCATGATTCCCCGCAGTTCCGAGCCGGGGAGGTGGTGCCATGGGCGCCGGGGGACTGGACCGACGCTCGTTCCTCGCGGCAGCCGGGCTGCTCGGCCTCGGGCTGGGCGGGCCGTCGCTGACCGCCTGCGGGTCCAACACCGGGCGCGACGGGTCCGCGCCGGGCACGCTCAGCCACTGGTACCACGCCTACGGCGAGGACGGCGTGCAGGACGCCGTGCGCCGCTACGCCGCCGACTACCCCGACGCCCGCGTCGAGGTGCAGTGGAACCCCGGCGACTAC
>NZ_JBQGCX010000447.1:0-6867 GCF_052038725.1 Actinosynnema sp. | reverse complement strand
GGCGGGTCCGGTGTGGACGGTGGGGTGGCGCGCCGAGTGGGCGGGGCTGGGGGGAGCCGGTCAGACGCGGATCAGGTCGGCGAGCTTGGCGAGCTTGCTCCCGCCGATCCCCTCCACCTCCCCCAGCTGCTGCACCGAGGTGAACCGCCCCCGCCGCGCCCGGTGGTCGACGATGCGCTGCGCGGTCACCGGACCGACCCCCGGCAGGGCGTCCAGCTGCTCCACCGTCGCGGTGTTGATGTTGACCGGCGCGGGTGGTCCGGCACCGCCGACCGCAGGGGGCACCCCCACGGCGATCTGCTCGCCGTCGGTGACCTTGCGGGCCAGGTTCAGCCCGGTCAGCGACGCCCCCGGTTTCACCCCGCCCGCCCGGCTGAGCACGTCGGCGACCCGCGCGCCGTCCTCGACGGTGACCAGGCCGGGCGCGTGCACCTCCCCGGCCACGTCGACCACCAGCACCGGCGGCGCGGCGCTGCTCGACGTGGCCTCGGCGACCGGCAGCACCGGCACCTGCTCCACCACCGCATCGCGCTCACCCGCGGCGAGCGCAGCCGCCAGCACGGCGCCGACCCCGGCCACGCCCAGCAGCGCGACCCGCCGCCGGTGGTGCGCGGCGGAGGGCAGCAGCCCGCGCAGCCGGAGCAGCAGCCCCGGCGGGTCGGCGCCACCCTCCGTGGTGGCGAACACGACCGTCGGCGCGTCCTCGGACCGGTGCTTGCCCGGTGGGTTCCCCATCAGGGTGCGGAGCCGGTCGGAGGAGTCCTCGTCCTTCACGTGGTTGTCGAACACGGAACCGACGCTAGGTCCGGGCGGGCAAGCGGAACCAGCGACGAACTCGGGATCTGTGGACAACTCGGGGCCTGTGGAGAACTCCCGCGCGTCCCGCGCAGAACGTGCTAGGCGAACCCGCCCGGCAGCACCACGATCCCCAGCACACCGGGCCCGGTGTGCGCCCCGATCACGGCCCCGACCTCGGAGATCAGGCACCCGGACGCCCCCGGCACCCGCTCGTCCAGCAGCGCCGCCAGCTCCACGGCCCGCTCCGGCGCGGCCAGGTGGTGCACCGCCAGCGCCACCGGCCCGCTCCCCGCGGCGGCGGCGGCCAGGTCGACCAGCCGCGCGGCGGCCCGCCCGGCGGTGCGCACCTTCTCCAGCGGCACGAGCCTGCCGTCCTCGACGTGCAGCAGCGGCTTCACCGCCAGCGCCGTCCCCACCAGCGCGGCCGTGGTCCCGATCCGCCCGCCCCGGCGCAGGTGCTCCAGGGTCTCGACGCAGAAGAACACCCTGACCCGCTCGGCCGCCGAGGTCGCGGCCCGCTCGGCCAGGTCCAGGTCGGGCCCGGCAGCGGCGGCGGCCAGCGCGGCGAACCCGAGCCCCATCGCGGTGGCCCGCGAGTCGACGACCCGCACCTTCACCGGGTCGACCTGCGCGGCGGCCAGCCGGGCGGCCTCCCAGGTCCCGGACAGCGCCCGCGACAGGTGCACCGACAGCACCCCGTCCGCCCCGCCGTCCAGCAGCTCCCGGTACACCTCGGCCAGCTCCTGGGGCGTGGCGCGCGACGTGGTGACCCTGCGGCGCTCCCCGAGCGCGGCGGTCAGCTCCCGTGGCCCGAAGTCGACCCCGTCGAGCCTGCTCCTGCCGTTCACCGACACGTGCAGCGGGACTACCCGGACCCCGCGCGAGGCCGCGAAGCCGTCCGGCAGGTAGGAGGTGGAATCGGTGACGATCGCAATGGCCACGACTGCCGAGACTACGGGCCGCCCGGCGACCCCCGCCGCACGGATGCGGCCTCGACCAGGGCCGCCATCGCGGTCCCGACCGCCCGGTGCGACTCCCAGCCCCAGTGCATCCCGTCCGGGTTGCCCAGCCCGTCCCGCAGGTGCGCCCGGACCAGCGCAGGGACGTCCAGCAGCGGCACCCCGTCCGCCTCGGCCCACTCCCGCACCGCCCGCTCCCCCGCCGCGCGCCCGGTGTGCACGTTCGCGTACAGCGGGGACCGGTGCACCGAGGGCACCATCCCCACGGCGGGCAGCCCCGGCCGGAACTGCCGGACCGCGCGCAGCGAGTCCGACAGGTACCGCCCGGTCAGCGCGGGCGGCAGCGCGACCGGACGCCCGCCGGTCGCGCGGGACAGCACCGGCTGGGCGGCCCGGTAGAGCGCGCGGGCGCGCCGCCGCAGCCCGTCCGGACGCAGGTAGCGCAGCCCCTGCCGCAGGTAGGTCGGCAGGGGCGAGGGCAGCGTGTCCATGTGCCCCACGGCCAGCACGAGCACGTCGGTGCGCGGTAGCAGCGCCCACACCCTCGGGTCGCCGGTGAGCGCCCACCAGGCGTCGCGGGCGGTCCACCCGAACCCGGCGACCAGCTCGGCCCGGCCGCCCAGCGCGGCGGCGGCCACGTTCGGCCACAGCCCTGGGTCGTCGGCGGGCAGCGGCCCGGCCGGTCCGTGGAAGGTGAGCGAGTCGCCGATGACGAGCAGTCTCACCTGGTGGTTCCGGCGTTGTACGAGGTCAGCCGCCACCTCGGGTCGCCGCCGGGACGGCGGGTGAACACCGTCCAGTGGCAGTTGCTGATGCCGCCGAGCAGCCCCCAGCGGTCCACCGGCAGCTCCAGCAGCCTGCCGGTGAGCGAGCTGATCAGCCCGCCGTGGGCGCACAGCAGCGCCGTGCCGTCGGTCTCCGCGTCGACCTCGGCGACCACCTCGGCGGCCCGCTCGGCCACCTCGACGCGCGCCTCGCCGTCGGGCGGGGAGATCGTGCCGTCGAAGCGCCACGCGCCGAGCGCGCCCGGCCACTCGGCCTCGATCTCGTCGACGGTCAGCCCCTGCCACTTGCCCAGCCGCGTCTCGCGCAGCCGGGCGTCGACGCGCAGGGGGACGCCGGTGGCCTCGGTGAACACGGTCGCGGTGTCGCGGGCCCTGCGCAGGTCCGAGGCCACCACCAGCTCGGGTGCGAACGCGGTGAGGACCGGGACCGCGAACCGGGCCTGGTTCCACCCGGTCTCGGTCAGCTCCGAGTCCAGGTGGCCCTGCATCCGGCCGGTCGCGTTGTAGTCGGTCTCACCGTGCCGCCACAGCACGAGCCGGGAGAGCGTCATGCCCGGTCGACCTCGTCGGCGGCAGCCTCCCCGGTGCTGCTCGCGGTGGTGTCCTCGCCGGTGGCGTCCTCGTCCGGGGACGAGGGGCCCGCGTCGAACTCGATCCGGGGGCAGTCCTTCCACAGCCGCTCCAGGCCGTAGAAGCTGCGCTCCTCCGAGTGCTGGACGTGCACCACGACGTCCACGAAGTCCAGCAGGACCCAGCGGCCCTCGCGGGCGCCCTCCCTGCGGACCGGCTTGCGCCCCGCCTCGCGGAGCTTCTCCTCGACGCCGTCCACGATCGCGCCGACCTGCCGCTCGTTGGGAGCGGAGGCGATCACGAAGCAGTCGGTGATGACCAACTGCTCGGACACGTCGAGGAGGATCACGTCGTGCGCCTTCTTGTCGGACGCCGCGTTCGCGGCGACCAGCGCCAACCGTCGTGCCTCGTCGGTGGCTGCCACGTTTCTCCTCATCACCTCGGCGGGAACTGGTGCGCCCGCACGAGTCAATGAGGGTACCTGCGTCCCGACCCGCTCCGGCACCGAGTAACGCCGGACCGGGCGCAGGTCACGCCGGGGGCGGGGTTCAGCCGGGCAGCGAGTAGAGGCCGCGCTTGGAGATGTACTGCACGACCCCGTCCGGCACGAGGTACCAGACGGGCAGCCCGTCGGCGGTGCGGTCGCGCACGGCGGTGGAGGAGATGGCCATGGCGGGGACCTCGACGAGGCTGACCGCGCCGGGCGGCAGGTGCTTGTCGTCCAGGGTGTAGCCCGGCCGGGTGACACCGATGAAGTGGGCGAGGCTGAAGGCCTCGTCGGCGTGGTGCCAGGACAGGATCTGCTCCAGGGCGTCCGCGCCGGTGATGAAGAACAGGTCGTCGTCGGGGTGCGCGGCCTTCAGGTCGGACAGGGTGTCGACCGTGTAGGTGGGGCCCGCGCGGTCGATGTCGACGCGGCTGACCGAGAAGCGCGGGTTCGACGCCGTGGCGATGACCGTCATGAGGTAGCGGTCCTCGGCGGCGCTGACCTCCCTGGCGGACTTCTGCCACGGCCTGCCGGTGGGCACGAAGACGACCTCGTCCAGGTCGAACCGCGCCTGGACCTCGCTGGCCGCGACGAGGTGACCGTGGTGCACCGGGTCGAAGGTGCCACCCATGACGCCTATGCGACGCTTGGACATGAGTGGTCAGCGTAGTTCCGGTCAGCCGTCCGGCCCGGTACGTGCGTCACTTGATCGGGTGACGTTCCCCACGGTCAGTCCTGCGGTGCGACGACCTCGCCACCCGCGTCGCGCACCAGGATCGCCTCGACCGGGCAGGACTCGGCGGCGTCCACGACCTCGTCCGAGGGCTCGACCGGGGACGCCAGCGGCGTCGCCCTGCCGTCGTCCAGCCGGAAGTGGTCCGCGGCGATGGCCGCGCACATCCCCGACCCGATGCAGGTGTCCCGGTCGACCTCGACGCTCCACCCGGCCACGGCTACCACCGCACCGGCAGGCTCTGCGGGCCGCGCACCAGCCTGCCCCGCTTGAACACCGCCTCGCCCGCCGGTTCCAGACCGGGGAACCGCGCCAGCAGCGTCCCCACGGCGACCTGGAGCTCGACCCTGGCGAGCTGGGCCCCGACGCAGTGGTGCACGCCGTGGCCGAACGCGACGTGCGGGTTGGCGGAGCGGTGGAAGTCGAGCTCGTGGGGCCGCTCGAACACCTCGGGGTCGCGGTTGCCGCTCGGGATGTCCACGAACACCGCCGCGCCCTTGGGCACGGTCACGCCGCTCAGCTCGACGTCCTCGGTGGCGATGCGCGGGAACCCGGCCGAGCCGCCCAGCGGGGTGAACCGCAGCAGCTCCTCCACGGCCCTGGGCACGAGCGCGGGGTCGGCGCGCAGCTCGGCCATCTTGTCGGGGTTGGCCAGGAGGGTGTGGGTGAAGTTGGCGATCTGGTTGGCCGTGGTCTCGTGCCCGGCGGCCAGCAGCGTGACGCCGAAGGTGACCACCTCGGTCGCGGTGAGCGAGCCGCCGCCGTCGTGGGCGGTCACCAGGTCGGTGAGCACGTCGTCACCGGGGTTGGCGCGCTTGTCCTCGACCAGCCCGGCGATGTACTCGCGCAGCGACTGAGCCGCGGCGAGGACCTCCTCCGGGGTGAACGCGGTGATCGACATCGCGGCGTCGGACCAGGCGCGGAACCGGTCGCGGTCGGCCACCGGGACGCCGAGCATCTCGCAGATGATCGTGATGGGCAGCGGGAGCGCGAGCGCCTCGACGACGTCGGCGGGCGGGCCCTGCTCCTCCATCGCGTCCAGCAGGTCGTCCACGATCTCCTGGGCCCTGGCGCGCAGCAGCTCGGTGCGGCGGGCGGTGAACCCCTTGGCGACGAGCTTGCGCAACCGGGTGTGGTCCGGCGGGTCCATGGTGAGGATGTTGGCGTCGGCCCGGTGCAGCGGGAACGTCCTCGGCAGGTCCGCGCCCAGCTCCAGGGTCGCCGCGCGGCTGAACCTCGGGTCGCCCAGGACGGTCTTGACGTCGGCGTGCCGGGTGACGAGCCAGGCGTCGCCGCCGTAGGGCAGCCGGACCTGGGAGACCGGTTCCCGCTCCTGCAGCTCGAGCGCGGTCGGGTCGGGTCGTAACTCGACGGCCTCGTTGAACGGGTAGTTGCGGACCTCCACCAGGCACCCCCGGAAGCGAGCGATTGCTGTCGCCCGACAGTAGGCATCCGATTACCGAGGGTCAACCACATTCGGCGGGCCCCGACGGCTCTCCGCCGCCGGGGCCGCGCCCGCTCAGGACGAGGGCCGGACGTGCCCCTCGCCCCAGACCAGCCACTTCGAGGAGGTCAGCTCGGCCAGGCCCATCGGGCCCCTGGCGTGCAGCTTCTGCGTGGAGATGCCGATCTCCGCGCCCATGCCGAACTCGCCGCCGTCGGTGAACGCGGTGGAGGCGTTGACCATGACCGCCGCCGCGTCGACCCGCTTGGTGAACAGCCTGGCCGCGCGCACGTCGTCGGTCACGATGGCCTCGGTGTGGCCGGAGCCGTGCGCGGCGATGTGCGCGACGGCCTCGTCCAGCGAGCCGACGACGCGGGCCGCGATGTCCATCGACAGGTACTCGGTGTCCCAGTCCTCGTCGGCGGCGGGCACGACGCCCTCGCCCGCGAAGCCCTCGCCGCCGTGCACGGTCACGCCCGCGGCCTGGAGCGCGGCGGTGATCCTCGGGACGAACTCGGCGGCCACGTCCGCGTGCACCAGCAGCGACTCGGCCGCGTTGCACACGCTGGTGCGGCGGGTCTTGGAGTTGAGCACGATCCGCTCGGCCGAGTCCAGGTCGGCGGCGGCGTCCACGTACACGTGGCAGTTGCCGACGCCGGTCTCGATCGCGGGCACGGTCGCCTGCTGCACGACCGCGTTGATCAGGCCTGCCCCGCCGCGCGGGATCACCAGGTCGACCAGGCCGCGCGCGGTGATCAGGTGGGTGACCGAGGCGCGGTCGTGGGACGGCAGCAGCTGCACGGCGTCGGCGGGCAGGCCGGTGGACTCCAGCGCGTCGCGCAGGACCGCGACCAGCGCGGTGTTGGAGTGCTCGGCGGAGGAGGAGCCGCGCAGCAGGGCCGCGTTGCCGGACTTGAGCGCCAGGCCCGCGGCGTCGACGGTGACGTTCGGGCGCGCCTCGTAGATCATGCCGACGACGCCCATCGGGACGCGGACCTGCCGCAGCTCCAGGCCGTTCGGCAGGTTCGAGCCGCGCAGCACCTCGCCGACCGGGTCGGCCAGGCCCGCGACGGTCTCCAGACCGGCCGCGA
>NZ_JBQGCX010000446.1:0-1554 GCF_052038725.1 Actinosynnema sp. | reverse complement strand
AGGCGGTCGACCCGAACTCGCCGTGGCCGACCGGCGAGGTCGGCATCAGCGAGCCGATCCCGTCCGGGTTGTGGCTGCGCGCCCAGCGGGTGGCGTTCGACCCGAACTCGCCGGAGGCGCGGGCGGTGCTGTCGCTGCCGTGCCGGGACAACGTGCTCACCGTCGTGGTCGGCGGCCCAGGCCAGCCGCCCATCCCGGTCGAGGAGGTGTGCAGGCTGATCGGCGGGTTGCCGACGGCGGCGCGCACCCGCGTGCGGCTGGTGTGGTTCGGCGGGGAGCACGCCGCCCAGTCGGTGGCCGACCAGCTGGGTGAGCCGGTCGCGCTGTACACCGGGCTGCCGGTGGGGATGCTGCGCATGGGCGCGTCGGTGGTCGCGGTGAACCCGCAGGGCCAGCCGACCTGGCGGCCGTACGTCACCGAGGTCGCGTACCGGCCGGGCTCCGGCCCGCTGGTCGCCGCGTACCGGCCGCCGGTGCACGGGCTGGTGGAGCGCGCGCCCGGCGTGTTCGACCTGGGCGGCGGCGTGGTGCTGGAGGTCGTGCCGTCCGGGCTGTGGGTGCACGACGCGGAGGACGGCACCACCACGGAGGTGCGGGCGCTGCCGGTGGACCCGGAGTGGGCGCGGCTGACCGTGGGCACGCCGGGCCGCACGACGGCGGGCGCGGTCGCGGTGGCGGGCGCGTCGCTGGTGGAGCGGTTGGAGCCGGAGGTGCGCAGGCTGCTGAAGGTGGTGTTCTGCGACCCGACGCCGATGCCGCGCCCGCCGGTCGCCGAGGAGCCGCCGGAGCCGTCCGTGCCGGAGGTGCCGGTGCCGCTGAGCGTGGACGGGCCGCTGCCCGCGCCGGTGAGCCCGACGTGGGAGGAGCAGTCCGGCGAGGAGACCGTGCCGCCGGAGCACCGCAGCACCGAGATGGAGCGGGACGCGCTGCGGCGGATGATGGGCGAGCGGTACGGCGAGCACGCGGCCGTGGCGTGCAGGCACCTGGCCGAGCGGCCGTCGGACCCGGAGGCGTTCGAGGCCGTGGTCACCGACCTGGCGGCGGTGTCGGCGTTCCTGACGCAGGACCACGAGCTGCTGACGGAGGCGTTCCGCACCGGCAGGCTCGGCCGGTTGTGGCCGCACGCGGCAGGCGTGGTGTCGGGCCTGCGGCGGCTGCCGGTGCACCAGGGCGTGACGGTGGGCTGGGGCGAGGCCAGGCGGCTGCGCACCGGGGACCTGCTGTCGGACGCGGCGGTGCTGAGCACGGTCGCCGGGCCGTCGATGCCGGTGGACGGGCGCGTGGAGTTCGTGGTGTGGTCCACGACCGGGCGCCGGGTGACGGTGGTGGACTCGTTCGGGAGCGTGCTGCAGGAGCGGGTGCTGTTCGCGCCGGGCACGGTGTTCAAGGTGCTGGCGGTGGTGGAGCAGGAGGAGACGACGCCGATGCAGGTGATGCTGCAGGAGGTCGTCGGCCGCAGCCAGGACCTGCCGCCGGGGGTGCTCGGGACGCTGGAGCGGGCCGCGATGGCGCTGCGCGCGCAGGCCCGCGAGCGGGCGGGGGCCCGGTAGGGCC
>NZ_JBQGCX010000445.1:0-1725 GCF_052038725.1 Actinosynnema sp. | reverse complement strand
CGTGTGCCCGTCCGCGCACGCACCGCGCCCGTAGACCCCGTGCCCCCAGCCCTCGTACGTCAGCAGCACCGCAGCGCCCCGCGCCTGCCGGTGCGCGCCGACCGCCCACGAGTACGGCGTCGACGGGTCGTGCAGCGCGTTCAGCATCAGCACCTTCGGCGTGCCCGGCGCGACCCGCCACGGCCGCTGCGGGTTGTCCACCGCGTCCGCGCGCCCCTGGCAGGCCGCGATCGCGCCCTCGCCCAGCGTCGAGCCCTCCATGTTCGGGGCCAGTTCCAGCGACCGCGCCCGCAGCCGGGCGAACTCGCGGTGGTCGCGCAGCGGCAGGTTCCAGTCCTGGCAGAACACCTCGAACGGGTTCTCCACCAGCTCCGGCTCCGGAGCGCCCGCGCCCGCGACCGCCGAGCCGCCCTGCGCCTCCAGCGCCACCAGGAAGTCCGCGATCGCCGACCACGACGGCCCGTACAGCGCGCCCAGCATCAGCGACCGCAGGAAGGCCCGGTCGAGCACCAGGCCCGGAGCGTTCGGGTGGGTCAGCTCGCCCCGCTCGGCCCGGTCCAGCAGTTGCTTCCACAGCGCCGGGACGTCCCGCCCGTGCAGCGCGCACGACTCGTCGCGCCCGCACCACGCCACGAACTCCACGAACGAGTCCTCGGCGCCCACCGCCTCCCTCGTGCCGAACTCCCAGGTCCCCTGGTCGTGGTCCATGTTGCTGTCGATCACCATCGCCCGCACCCGGTCGCCGTGCCGCTGCGCGTACTGCTGCCCGAGGAGCGTGCCGTACGAGATCCCGTAGTAGGAAAGCTCCCGCTCGCCGAGCGAGCGCCGCACCGCGTCCATGTCCTCGACGCCGCGGAGCGTGTCCACGTGGTCGAACAGCGGCCCGGTGCGCTCGCGGCAGTCGGCGGCCAGTTCCCGGTTGTACCGCCGCAGCGCCTCGAACTCGGCCTGGTCCGCCGGGTAGTTCGACGGCTGCTGCGCCACCTTCTCCGCCGAGCACACCACCGGGTTGCTGCGCGCCACCCCGCGCGGGTCGACGCCGATCACGTCGAACTTCGCCAGCAGCTCGGCGCTGAAGTACGCGTCGGCCGCCATCACGAAGTCCACGCCGGAACCGCCCGGCCCGCCGGGGTTGACGAACAGCACCCCCTTGCGCGCGGCCGGGTCGGTGGCCTTGCGCCTGGCCAGCACCAGGTCGAACTTCTCCCCCCTGGGCTTCCCCCAGTCCACCGGCATCCGCACGGTCCCGCACTCCACCGAGGGCATCTCCCCGCACGGCCCCCAGGCGATGTCCGCCCGGTACCCCGCGTCCCCCCGCTGCTCGACCTGGGCGCCCGCCACCCCGGTGACCACACCCGTCACCAGCGCCCCGCAGACCACCACCGCGCCGAGCGCCCGAGAAATCCGTCGCACAGGTTCCCCTTCCTTCGCATCCGGACCCCCGCAGCCTCCCCGAGCCCGCCGACCGGTCACAGCGGCCGGGCGAGGGCACTGCGGTCACCCGAACGCCCCGCCGATCAGCCGCCCCACCCCGGTCGGGTCACCTCCGGCAGCGCGGGCGCCCCGCCCTCGGCCACGGCGGTCACCGCGGGCTCCACCGCGGCGCACCGCGTCCCCTCGCGCGGCACCGCCAGGTCCACCAGGTACCGGTCAACGGCCCCGTCCACGCACGCACCGCGCCCGTAGACCCCGTGCCCCCAGCCCTCGTACGTCAGCAGCACCGCA
>NZ_JBQGCX010000444.1:0-1668 GCF_052038725.1 Actinosynnema sp. | reverse complement strand
ACGGGCAGGGTGCCCTCGCAGAAGAGGGTGCGGTGCTCCTCGGCCATCGTGGGCGTGGCCACCGAGGCCACGAGCACCGCGGTGGCCAGGGGGAACCCCAGCACCAGCGCGAGGGCGGCCAGGACGCCCAGGGCGCCTTTCACTCACATCACCTGGCCGACTCGATGCCGAGGTTGGTGTTGGCCAGGGCTGCCTCCAGGGGGTGCAGGACGGTCTGCACCTTGTAGAGCCGGTCGCCGACCTGCCAGACGGCGCGGCCGGGTTCCTGGCGGGCCCAGGTGGTGATGGCGTGGACGGCCAGCGGCCCGAGGCCGAGGATCTCGTCGAGCTCGGCGGCGACCTTGGGGCCCTGCCCGTGCAGGATTTTGATGTCTGCCAGGTGCAGCATGTCGCGGGCGATGGTCTGTGCCACCGAACCCTCGTCGCCGGCCGAGAGCAGGTCGGAGGGTTTGTGCGCGACGGCGTACTGAATATCTCCGCCCTGGCCGGCGAAGCCTCGGGACAGGCGCATGTCGGCGTCAAACGCCTTGACCGCCTCAGGGCCCAGTCGCAGCTGGCGCCAGGCCTCGTCGCGGACGACCACGCGCTGGTCGGCCCGGGAGACGACCTCACGCTGCCCGGCGCCCCAGGACCCCAGGCAGGTCAGGGCGATACCGACGGCTTCCTGGGGCAACCGGGACAGGGATAGGGACTGGATCGGTGCGAGCCAGTCGACGTCGACGTTGGTGTGGGCGTCGAACATGCCGGCCAGGGCTCCGTTGACAAGCTGGCCGAGAGCGTCGCGCAGCAGCCGAGTCTCGTCCACGAACTGCCGGCGGGTTTCGTACCGGGCCGCGGCGACCAGCTCGGGGGCGGGGTTGTCCAGGGCGTGCCACAGCCCCGGAAGGGTGGTCTCGGTCAGCCGGGTGGCGCCGGCGGAGTACCCGACCAGGTCGGCCAGAGCGGTGCGGACCACCGCCTCGTCGCTGGGCCCGAACGGGACCAGGTGCTCCCCGATCTGCTGGGAGCCGACCAGGGCACGGATGAGGGTCAGCCACCGGGAGAAGACGGACTGGGCGCGGCGTTGGGCCTCCACGGCGTCCAACTGCTCCCACCCGTGGGCCAGCGGGCCGAGGGCCAGGGGGTTGACCCGGGCGCCCAGGCCGGCGCCGAGGGCGATCGGCTCGACCCCCAGGAAGGCGCACACGCCCTCGTACTCGTCCTTGGTGTCGCCCAGGATCAGGGCCCGGTACCCGAAGTCCATCATCCGCAGGATGAAGGCCTTGGTGGTCCCGGACTTGCCCATGCCGGGCTTGCCGAAGCACATGATGTTGGGGTTGCTGATCGGCACGTCAGGGCGGACCACCCAGCCGAGGGGGTCGCAGTGGAACGCCGCCCCGGAGGCGACGTCGATGCCCATCTGTGCCCCGGTCGGGGGCAGCGCGGGGGTGGGGATGAACGGCCAGAACGCCGGGGCCTGGTCACTGGTCATCCGCCAGGTCGCCACCGGCGCTGTCGCCGGGGCCCAACCGCGGTCTGCCTGGCGTGGTCCTCTCGTGCTGGTGGGCCGGAACACCCGGGGCTCCCGCCCTCGTCTCGCCTGCGTGGGTACCGGCGGTGCGTCGTGACCGAAGTCGGCCAGCAGCCGGGCCACGTCCCGCCCGGTGCTCGCCCTCCGGCTCCTCAAGG
>NZ_JBQGCX010000443.1:0-3077 GCF_052038725.1 Actinosynnema sp. | reverse complement strand
ACCCGTCGAGCCCGCGCAGCGCCTCGGTGGTCGCGACGGGCAGGCCCGCGTCGTCGTACAGCGCGAGCTGGGTGTCCAGCAGCACGCCCGCCGCGCCGCCCGCGACGGCGGCGGCGGCCGTGTGCGGCCCGATGCCGCCCGCGGCCCACACCGGGACGTCGCCGACCTCGGCGAGCAGCTGCTGGAGCAGCACGAACGTGCTCAGCTCGCCGACCCGCCCACCGGACTCGCGCCCCCTGGCGACGAGCCCGACCGCGCCCGCCGCGAGCGCGGCAGCGGCTTCGGCGAGGTCGGTGACCTCGACGAGCACCTCGCGGTCGGCGAACTCGGCCGGTGAGCGCGCGGGGTCGGCCAGCAGCACGACCTCGGCGGCCTCGGGCAGCGCGGGCACGACCGAGTCCGGCCGCACGCGCACGCCGAAGCGGCCCGGTGTCCAGCGGGCGGTGTCCGCGAGCGCGCGCACCGCCCCGCCGAGGTCGGCGGGCAGCTCCAGGACCGCGAGCGCACCGGCGCGCGCGGCGGCGGCGGTGAGTCGCGGCGCGGACCGGTGGACCGGGTTGAGCGCGATGACCAGTTCCGAACGAACCACTCGCATGAACGTCTCCCGGCACGGCGAGTAGGCGACCCGATGATCGATCAGCCGTAGTCAAGAGAAGGAGGCACGACGGGGTCAACACCCCCCGTTCGGCCGGCAGGAAACGCTTTCGAAAAAGGATCGGGGACAAATTGTTCGGAACCGCACGGCGGCTGAACTGGGCAGTAACCTGGCAGATCGAGAATTTCCGCCCACCCAGGTCACGACCTCGTCATGCATCCGACACCAAAGCATTACGGCTCACGCAAAATTTGTGAGCAAGATCACAACCATTCGGTGTAGTGGTGGATACACCAGCAGCCCCACCGGATTCGTCCGACGATCCTTACCCCTCAGGGGAACCGGGTACACCCCCGCCACCGGCCGCGGGCGTGCCGCTGAATAGCCAGACAACAACCGATAAACACTCAATTCAGCGTTGACGAAAGTCCCCGATCGCCGTATTGCGCAACCCCGATTCCGCCCGCACGACACCCCCGGTCAACACGAACCCCGCCGAAGGAAAAACCCGAGGCCCGTTCAGCCGCGCGCGACCACGACGAGTTCACCCGAGGGCGAGTGGCCCCACCTCCACCGCCACCCTCCGTGCACGCCGACGGGCGCGCGGACCGGACACCCCGGCCGCGCGCCCACGCCTTTCAGCGGCCTCGCCCGACCCACCTCAGGCAGCCCCCCTCAAGCACCCCCTCAGGCGTTCCCCTCCCGCTCCGGCACCCGCCCCCGCCGCGACCCCGACCCCGAAGGCCGGGTCCGCTGCTGCGGGACGGGGGTGGTCACCCGGTTCGCCAGGAGGCGGACCGTGCGCGCCTCCACCAGCTCCGCCGCCGACAGCCGCACCCCCCACCGCGCCGCGACCTCGTCCCGCAGCCGCAGCAGGTCCACCGAGGTCCCGCCCAGCGCGGCGAAGTCGTCCACCGCACCCACGAGGTCCACGTCCAGCAGCACCGACCACAGCGCCGCCAGCTCGCGCTCCACCTGCCCCCGCGGCGCGACGTAGTCGTGGCCCAACAAGGGCCGGGAGCGGTCCGGGGCGGGGAGGGCGGCGTGGTCGACCTTGCCGTGGGCGGTCAGCGGCAGGCGGTGCACGGGCACGAACACGGACGGCACCAGGTGTTCCGGCAGGGTCTCCTTGAGGAACGCCCGCAGCTCCGGCACCGGCACCGCCCAGTCGGTCTCCAGGTGCGCCAGCATCCCGCCGCGCCCGTCCGCCGTCACCACCGCCCCGGTGATCATCGGGTGCCTGCACAGCGCCGCCTCGACCTCGCCCGGCTCCACCCGGTGCCCGCGCACGTTGAGCTGCCGGTCGATCCGCCCGATGAACTCCAGGTCCCCGCTGGGCAGCAGCCGCGCCAGGTCGCCGGTGCGGTACAGCAGCGCGCCCGGCCGGTCGGAGTGCGGGTCGGTCAGGAAGCTCTCGTCGGTCTGCTCCGGCCGGTTCACGTACCCGCGCCCCACCCCCGCCCCGCCGATCAGCACCTCGCCGACCTCTCCGGGCGCGGCGGTGGCCCCGGCCTCGCGGCGCAGCAGCACGGTCACCCCGCGCAGCGGGCGCCCGATGGTGGGCCGCTCGCCGGGCGCGCACTCGCCGAGCGTCGCGCACACCGTGGTCTCGGTCGGCCCGTACGCGTTGACCAGCCGCACCCGCCCCGCCCACCGGTCCACGAGCGCCTGCGTGACGGGCTCGCCGCCGGACACCAGGGTCCGCAGGTGCGGCAGCCCGCCGGTGGGCAGCGACGCGAGCAGCGACGGCGCCGCCGACAGGTGCGTGACGCGCAGCTTGCGCAGCACCCGCGCCAGCTCGACCCCGGCCAGCACGGCGCCACCCGGCGGCAGGCACAGCACCCCGCCGGACAGCAGGCTCATCGCCAGCTCCCACACCCACGCGTCGAAGGTGGGCCGGGCGAACTGGAGCACGCGCGCCCCGTCCAGGTCGCCGAAGTGCTCCGCGACGGCCAGCGCCAGGTTCACCACGCCCTCGTGCCCGATGGCGACGCCCTTGGGCGAGCCGGTCGACCCGGAGGTGTAGAGCACGTACGCGAGCGGCCCCGGCACGTCGGCGGGCTCGGCCGCGACGCCGGGCCGGTCCACGCGCAGCACCCTCGGCCCCCGGATCGGCGGCGACGGCTCGTGGTCGGCGATCACCAGCGGCGCGGACGTGTCGGTCAGCGCGATCCGGGCGCGGGCGCGCGGCTGCGCGGGAGGCAGGGGCACGTGCGCGGCCCCGGCCCGCCACACCGCCAGCACCGACACCACGAACGCGTACCCGCCGCCGACCCGCAGCCCGACCACGTCGCCGGGGTGGACGCCCGAGGCGGCGATCCGGGTGGCGAGCGCGTCCGCGTGCCTGCGCAGCGCGCCGTAGGTGACGACCTCGGCGCCGTCGTCGACGGCGGGCCGCGACGGGTCGTCCTCGGCCCAGCGGGCGAAGAGCTCGTAGCCGGTCAGGGGCGCTCCCGGCGCGTTCACGAGGCTTCCAACCGGT
>NZ_JBQGCX010000442.1:0-17069 GCF_052038725.1 Actinosynnema sp. | reverse complement strand
CTCGCTTCGCTCGCCCTGCAGCCCGCGAGGCGGTGAAGGGCAGTGCAGCCCGCGAGGCGGTCAACCCGCGAAGCAGTTCGGCTGTGGCTTGGTGCGGTTGGCTGCGGTTCGCGTCCGGTGCTTGGGTCAGGTTTTCGTGCGTGCTCGCGCCGCCGCGATCAGCGGGCGGAGGTCCTCGGTGTTTTCCGGCAGGTCGTCCACCGGCCACCACCGCAGGTCCTTCGACTCCGCGCTGATCACCGGTACCGCCCCCTCCGGGGCCCTGACCACGAAGCGCACGTCGAAGTGCCGGGTCGGCTTGCCCAGCGAGCAGGTGATCGGGTGCACGTCCAGGTGCACCGGCTCCGGGTCCAGCACCAGGCCCGGAATCCCCGACTCCTCCGTCGCCTCGCGCATCGCGGCGTCCGGCAGGGTCGCGTCGGTCTCCTCGCAGTGCCCGCCCAGTTGCAACCAGCGCCCGACCCTGGGGTGCAGGGTCAGCAGCACCCGTTCGCCGCTCGCGTCCAGCACCACGGCGGACGCGGTCAGGTGGCCCGGTTCGCAGGCGCGGGCGCACGCGTCCGGCCTGGCCAGCAGGAAGCCCAGGTAGGCCTGCCGCAGCGCCTCCTGCTCCGCCGTCCCCGGCTTCCAGTCCCCGAGCACCGCCAGCGCGCTCGCGCGCAGCCCGTCCACGCTCACAGCTCCACGAACCCTTCCTCCACGAGCGGCCTGGCCTCCAGGGGCTCGACCGGGTGACCCACCGCCACCGCGCCCAGCGGTTCCCACGACGACGGCAGGTCCAGCGCCGCGCGGACCACGTCCGGGCAGAAGATCGTGGACGACACCCAGCACGAGCCGACGCCCTCGGCGGCCAGCGCCACCAGCAGGCCCTGCACGGCTGCCCCGCCCGCGATCGTGAACATGGTGCGCTCGGCCTCGGCCCTGCGCTCGTCCGGGTAGGCGTGCGCGCCCGACCTGATCAGGAAGGGCAGCACGATCTCCGGGGCGTCGCGCAGGAAGTCCCCGCGCGCGGTGCGCCTGGCCACGGCCTCCTCGGGCAGGCCGTCGGCGCGCAGGTCCTCGCGCCAGCGCTCCCGCATGGCGTCCAGCAGCGCCGTCCGGCGCTCCCACACGTGCACGAACCGGACCGGCCGGGTGTGGTGCGGCGCCGGTGCGGTCAGGGCCGCGCCCACCGCCCTGCGCAGCAGAGCCGGGTCCACCGGCTCGTCGGTGAACGCGCGCACGGACCGGCGCACCAGCAGCGCCTCGGCGCGGCCCTTCGCGATCGCCTCCGCCGTGCCCAGCCGGAACAGGTCGTCCTCGACCGGGCGGGCCAGGTCGCGGGCCGTCGAGCCGTCGTCGGTGGTCGGCAGGCCGCGCACCACGGCCACCGGGACCGCGCCCAGCTTGCCCTTGACCAGGTCGGCCGCCGCGGCGATCTCGTCGGCCACCGCCACCTCGGTCACCACCAGGGAGTTGCCCTGCCGGTCCACCGAGCCCGCGTACCGGTGCAGCACCGCCAGGCCCGCCGCGCCGATCGCCGCGTCGGTCTGCCCGACCCGCCAGGCCCGGCCCATCGTGTCGGTGACCACCACGGCCACCGCCACGCCCAGCAGCTCCGCCAGCCTCGCCCGCAGCGCGGCGGCCGACGCGTCCGGGTCCACCGGGAGCAGCGCGATCTCGTCGCCCGCCACGTTCGAGGCGTCCACGCCGGAGGCCGCCTGGATGACGCCCAGCTTGTTCTCGGTGATCAGCGTGCGGTTCTTCCGCGCGATCACCGACACCGCCTCGGCGCGCACCCAGTGCCTGCGCACCGCGTCCCGCTCCTCCGGGTCGGCGGGCACCCGCACCAGCCTGCCCTCGACCTTCGAGACGACCTTGCTGGTCACCACGACCACGTCGCCGTCGGCCAGCCACGGCGCGGCGGTCGCGAGCGCGCCCGCCAGGTCGTCGCCCGGCCGGAACTCCGGCAGGCCGGGCACCGGCAGGATCGTCACGCCCCCGGAAGCCGCGTGGTCCGCGCCGGAGGGCTCCACGACCGCCCGAGGGGCCTCGCGCTCAGTCAACGTCGGCCCCCGCCAGGTCCAGCGCGGCCCGCGCCATCTCCGCGGTCGCCTCGGGCGAGGACATCAGCAGCGGCACCGCCCGCACCGCCACGCCCGGCACGTCGCACCGGTCGCCGCTGTGCACCAGCCACGCGTCCAGCACGCCGTCCTCCGACATCCGCCGCGACCCGTACAGCCGCCCGACCGCCTCGGCCGAGGTCTCCACGCCGATCGCGGACAGGCACGCGTCCGCCATGCCGCGCAGCGGCTTGCCGCCGATGATCGGCGACAGGCCCACCACGCCCGCCGACGTCTTGCGCAGCGCGTCCCGGATGCCCGGCACCGCCAGCACCGTGCCCACGCTCACCACCGGGTTCGACGGGGCCAGCACGACCGCGTCCGCCTCGGCGATCGCGTCCAGCACGCCCGGCGCGGGCCGCGCCTTCTCCGCGCCGACCGACGCGAACGACAGCGCGGGCAGCTTCGCCCGGTGCTTGACCCACCACTCCTGGAAGTGGATGGCCCTGCGCCCGCCGTCGTCCTCGACGACCACGTGCGTCTCGACGCGGTCGTCGCTCATCGGCAGCAGGCGCACGCCCGGCTGCCAGCGGTGGCACAGCGCCTCGACCACGGCCGACAGCGGGTAGCCCGCGTTCAGCATCCGGGTGCGCACCAGGTGGGTCGCGATGTCCCGGTCGCCGAGCCCGAACCACTCCGGGTCGGCCCCGTAGGCGGCCAGCTCCTCCTTGACCACCCACGACTCGCCTGCCCGGCCCCACCCGCGCTCGGCGTCGATGCCGCCACCCAGGGTGTACATGCAGGTGTCCAGGTCGGGCGTTATCCGCAGACCGTGCATCCACACGTCGTCACCGGTGTTCACCACCGCCGTGATCTCGTGCTCGGACCCCGCGAGCAGGGACTTGAGCCCCACCAGGAACCGCGCCCCGCCAACCCCGCCAACCACCACGACGACCTTCACGGGGGGCCATCCTCCCACCGGGGGTCAGCGCCAGAACAGGAAGGTGCTCTGCCCGTAGTAGGCGAGCACCGCGTCCCCGCCGACCAGCCCGAACACCCAGTAGGCGAGGTCGAAGAACGGCCGGGCGAGCGCGGGCAGGCCGATCAGGACGGCGAACAGCACCAGCGGGGCCCACGGGCGGGCCTTCGCGCCGAACGCGCGCACGTTCGGCGGCAGCCACGGCTCGATCGCGCCCCAGCCGTCGAGGCCGGGGACGGGCAGGATGTTCAGGGTGAACGCGAGCACCTGGAGCAGCGCCAGGTAGGACAGGGCGGCGGCCAGGGCCAGGGGCGGGCTGAACAGCACCACGGACAGCGCGAGCAGCAGGCCGAGCACCAGGTTGCTCAGCGGGCCCGCCAGCGACACCCACGACTCGACCCGCCGCGACCGCAGCGCGTAGTGGTTGATCCACACCGCGCCGCCGGGCAGCGGGATGCCGCCGAACGCGAGCAGCAGCAGCGGCAGGACCAGGCTCAGCACCGGGTCGGTGTAGCGGCGGATGTCCAGCGTCAGGTAGCCCTTGTCGCGGACCTCGAAGTCACCGCCCTTGTAGGCGACCATGGCGTGGCCGAACTCGTGCAGGCACAGCGACACCGCCCAACCGCCCAGGACGAGCAGCACGGTGCCCGTGGTGATCGCGATCTCTGAATCGAGAACGGTGAGCACTGCCCCCGCCACAGTCGCGGCTAGGAGACCGAGGAACAGTGGGCTGGGTCGCACTGCGGAACTCTTCACGGGTCCAGTGTGCCGTGACCCCCGGGTAGTCCGTGGGCCATCCGCGCAGGGCTTATCGCACGGAGCAGCCCGACAATCACCGTCTGTGCTGCTAGTCAAGCCTTTTGCCGCCGATCGCGCCAATATCCCCCGTCCTGTGTACTCGGCTTGACCGGGTGTTGTGACACAGGTGTAATCACATCGGTGTCATTCGACGTTGTGGGGACGGCGAGTGGTGTCCGCCAACCGGGGAGAGCGGAAGGCGAGGAGGCGGACGGTTGCAGGAATTCGACGGGGGTCGGGTTGACGGGGTCGACGGGCAGGCGCGTGAGCTTGTGGTGATCGGCGGTTCGTTCGACCCGGCAGACGAGCAGGACTGGCAGGAGCGCGCCCTGTGCGCGCAGACCGACCCGGAGGCGTTCTTCCCCGAGAAGGGGGGATCGACCAGGGAGGCGAAGCGCATCTGCCTGGGGTGCGAGGTGCGCTCCGAGTGCTTGGAGTACGCGCTGGCTCACGACGAGCGCTTCGGCATCTGGGGCGGCCTGTCCGAGCGCGAGCGGAGGAAGCTCAAGAAGCGCGCGGTGTGAGCTCGGGTCCTGGGGGCTTCGCGACGCGAAGTTGTCCCCCGGAGGGGTGAAATCTGGGCTGGTCGTCGGCGGTGTGACGTCGGGGGTCGGTGTCGTTCGGGTGCTCGGTGTGACCGTTGGTGACGCTTCGGCGTCACTCGTTGGTGTGCCGAGGTGGGTGCGGTGCCCTAGCGTTGATCGTCTAGACCTGGTCGGGACGAACGGGGGCCTGCGCGGTGACCCACGGCACCCCTGCTCCGCGCACCGCTCCGGTGCTGGCCGTGCTGGTGTGCCACGACGGTGAGCGCTGGCTGGGGGAGGCCTTGGCCGCGCTGCGCGCCCAGCGGCCCGCGCCCAGGCACGTCCTGGCCGTGGACACCGGCTCGCGCGACGGCACGGCGGCTTTGCTGGCCGCCGCGTCAGCGGGGGTCGGGGGCGTGCCTGTTGCCGGCGCGCCCTCCGGAGCTGCGCCCGCTGCTGCTGCGGTTGGGGTCGCCGGGCTGCTCAGCGGCGTGCTGACCCTGCCCAGGTCCACCGGTTTCGCGGAGGCGGTGCACGCCGCCGTGGCGCACGCCGAGGAGCGCTGGGGTGATCCGGGCGCGTGGGTGTGGGTGCTGCACGACGACAGCGCGCCCGAACCCGGCTGCCTGTCCGCGCTGCTCGTGACCGCCGAGATCGCCCCGTCCTCGGCCGTGCTGGGTCCGCTGGTGGTGGACTGGGCCGATCCGCGGGTGGTGGTCGAGGCCGGGCTGTCGACCGACGCGTCGGGCAGGCGCCAGACCGGCGTGGGCCGGGGCGAGCCGGTGGGCGCGTTCGAGCGGACCTCGGAGGCGCTGGCGGTCGGGTCGGCGGGTGCGCTGGTGCGCAGGTCGGCGTGGACCGGGCTGGGTGGCTACGACCGCGCGTTCGGCCTTGTGGGGGAGGACGTGGACCTGGGCTGGCGCGCCAACCTGGCGGGCCACTCCGTGCTGCTGGTGCCTGCGGCCCGCCTGCGCCACGCCAGGGCCCTGACCACCGGCGAGCGGCTCCTGGAACCGGACGGCCCCGGTGTCGGTGACGGGTCCGAACCGCCCGTTGGCGCTGGTGCGCGAGGTGCGGTGCCGGCAAGGCGAAGGGCGCGCTCAGCCCTGCGCGTGACCGAGCGGACGCACGGAATGCGCGTCCTCCTGATCAACTCCGGTCCCACCGCGTTCGTCCTCGGCCTCCCGCGCCTGACCGCGCTCTCGATCCTGCGCGCCGCAGGCCTGCTCCTGCTCCGCCGCCTCCCGGACGCCCGAGCCGAGCTGACCGCCCTCCACCACCTGCTCACCGGCCGCGCGTCCCTGCGCGCCGCCCGAGCCGCCCGCCCCCACCGAGCCTCCCTCCCCGGCCTCCTGACCAGCCGGACCACCCGCCTCCGCAACACCGCCCGAGCCACCGCGACCCACCTGGTCCGCCGCAGGGTCGAGGCCGACGCCGCCCTGGGCAAACTCCCCACCCCACCCACCACCGCCCCACCCCGCGCTCCGGAACAGGCACCGGAACCGGAACCCGAGGACCTCCCCAGGCCCGTGGGCCCGGACGCACTCCCCGCAGGTGCCCTACCCCGCCGCAGACCGGTGCGCACCACGGGTGGCCTGCGCAGACCCGCCACGGCAGTCCTCCTGCCCACCCCGAACCCCGCCACCACCCTGGGCAGCGCTCCAACCCTGAACGCCGCCTCCGCCCCTGGCGGCGCTCCAGCCCCGAACCCCGCGTCCATCCCCGGCCCCGATCCCGCCCTGACGGCCACCTCCACCCCGACCCCGATCCCGCCCCTGGGCACGACCCCCGCCCCGCCCACCACCTCCACCCCGCTCCCAGCCTCGGCCCCGATCCCGGCCCCAGGCGCAGCCCGCGCCTCGGACACGGCCCCAGACGCGGCCTCCGCCGTTAGCGCGGCCCCGCTCCCAGACGCGGCCTCCGCCCTCGTCCCCCTTTCTGTCCCCGCCCTGTCCTCCGCCTCCGCCCTGTCCTCCGCCTCCGTCCCGCCTTCCACCTCCGTCCCGCCTTCCGCCTCCGTCCCGCCTTCCGCCTCCACTGCGCGCCCGGCCCCGGAGGCGATCACCCCCACCCCGCTCCGCCCGTCCCCGGTGCCGAGGGGCACCCCTCTCCCACCCCCGCTGCCCCGCGCGGTGTTCGTCGAGGTCGACCGGGCGGCCGTGCTGCGCTCGGTCCTGCTCGGCCCGCCGCTCCTCCTGGCCCTGGGCCTGGTCCTGTTCGCGCTGGTCGCCAACTCCGGCCGCCTCGGTCTGGACCTCGCGGGCGGTCGCCTCCTGCCCGTCCCCGCGCTGGCCGACCTGTGGTCCGCGTACCTGTCGCCGTGGCACCCGGTGTCCGGCGGCACCACCGCGCCCGCCCCCGCCGCGCTGGCCGTCCTGGGCACGGCCGGAGCCCTCCTGGGCGGTCCGGCGGCGGCGACCGCGCTGCTTCTCCTCGGCGACGCCCCGCTCGCCGGCCTGGCCGCCTACGCCGCGACCAGGCGCGCCCCCGTCCCCCGACCGGTCAGAGCCCTCCTGGCCGCCTGCTACGCCCTGCTACCGGCCTCCACCGCAGCAGTGGCCCAAGGTCGCCTGGACGTGGTGGTCGTGCACGTCCTGCTACCACCCGTGTTGGCCGGTGTGTCGGCCGTCCTGCGCGGCGGCACCGGCCCGGCCTGGCTGCCGGTCGCGTCCGGGACGGCGCTGGGCCTCGCCGCGCTGGGCGCGTTCTCACCGCTGGTCCACGCGCTGGTGGCGCTGGCCGCGCTGATCGGCTTCGTGGCCGTGCCCGCCCTGGTCGGCGACGGCAGGCGGCGGATGGCGGGCTTGTTCGCCATCGTCCTGCTCCCCATGGCGCTGCTGCTCCCGTGGCCCGCCGTGGTCGTGGAGCACCCGGTGGTGCTGCTACACGGCGTAGGCGCTCACCAACCCACCCCACCCGTCTCGGTGACAGAGCTGCTCGCGTTGACCCCTGGCGGTGACGGCGCGCTCCCGTGGGCGGGCGCACTGCTGCTGCCCGCCGCCCTGGTCGCCGCGCTGCTGCGCCCGACGCGCGCGATGCTGCCGGGCGCGGCGGCGGTTGTGCTGGCCGGGTTCGCCGCGGTGGCCCTGATCGCGTTCCCGGTCACCCCGATGGGTGGCGGCGACGCCCACACGGGCTGGACCGGCGCACCCCTGGTCCTGGCGGGCTGGGGCCTGGTGCACGTGCTGCTGGCCGCCTGCCACCGCCCCACCACCGCGCAACCGGGCCGGGTCGCGCCACCTGCGACCCGAACCGGGTCGCCGCACGCTCCCCGCGCCGGCACGCCACCGGTTCCCCACGCCGAACCGCCGCGCGCTCCCCGCGCCAGGCTGCCGAAGCTGCTCCCCGCCACCGCGCTCGTGATCCTGCTCCTGGTGCTGGTCCCGGCCGGAGTCCTCGGCCTGCGCGACGGCCCGCTCAGCGCCGACCCCGTCCGCCTGCCGTCCACCCTGGCCGCCGAACTGCCCGCCACGAACCGCTCGGTGCTGGTCCTGGGCGAACCGACCAGGCAGGTCGCGGGCAGGCTCCCGGCGTTCGGCGACGACGACACCCCGCCGACCCCGTCCAGCCCGGTCCGCCTGGCGCGCTGGACCCGCGACCTGACCGGCGGCGACCAGCGCCGCACCCGGACCGCGCTCGCGCAGGCGGCGGCGTCCGGCGTGTCGTTCGTGGTGCCGCGCGACCGCGCCGAGGCCGACCGGATGCGCGCGGCGGCGGGCGACCTGCTCACCACCACCCCGCCGCTCTCGGACGGTCGACCGGTGCTGCGGGTGCTGCTCACCGGCGGCACCGCCCTCCTGCTGTCCCCGGAACTGGCCCGAACCGCCCGAACCGGCGGCGACCCACCCGCCGACCAGGGCACACCCGGCGTCGTGCCGGTGGCGGCCGACCTGCCCGACGCGGGCGCGCGGGTCTCGGACGGCCCGGCGGGACGCGTGCTCGTCCTGGCCGCCGAGGAGGAACCGGGCTGGCGCGCGACCGCGGACGGCAGACCGGTCCCGGTGCTGCGCGCGTGGGGCCACCTGGTGGCCGTGCCGGTGCCCGCGCAGGCGGCGGACGTGCGCGTGGAGGCGCCGACCCTGCTCCGCGAACTGCTCCTGCTGACCCAGGCCGCCGCCGTCCTGGTCACGCTGCTCACCGCACTCCCCACCCGCCGCCGCTGACGGACAACCGCTGGCCACCCCAACGGGGCGATCGCTGGCCACCCCAACGGGGCGACCGCTGGCCGCCACAACCGGGCAAGCGCTTGCCGCCCAGGCCACAGCCCTAGCCCTGCCCATGGCCGCCGGAACCCGCCCGCAGCCGCAGTGCCAGCCTCGCGGCCCAGAACCTGTCCGCAGTGGAGGAGCCCGCCTCGCGGCTCGGAACCCACCCGCAGTCGCGGATCTCACCTCGTGGCCGGAACCCGCCCGCAGTGGAAAAGCCCGTCTCGTGGCTTGGAACCCACCCGCAGCTGCGGAGTCCGCCTCGCGGCCCGGAGTTCCCCACAACCGTGGAAAGCGCTTGTCCACCGCCAAACTCACCCGGCGAGGCCCAGATTGCGCGCGCGAGTTCCACCGGTCAGTCGTGAGTGTTTTTCGCGTCCACCCCGAAAGCCGCCGAACGGCCGTACCGGTGATCAACTTCAGAAGCGGCCCCCGAAATCAATCCAACCGGCTTGGACTGACAACTCGGGGCGGTGCAAGCGTTTGCTCGCGGGTTTTCCACAACTGGAACTTCTCGGTCGGGTGAAGCATTCGGGTGAAAACGGTGAGCGGTTTCCCCGTGAGCACTTCGGGAATCGGGTTCGGGTTCCCGTCGTGGGAGCGGGAACCCGAAGTGGTTCAAGCAACGAGAGCAGCCCGCCGCCCCGCCACCACCGCCGACTACTCCCCGTCGATGACGTCCGGGTCCAGCCCCAGGTAGTTCGCCACCTGCTCCACCAGCACGTCGTGCACCAGGTCCGCCAGATCGGCCCCGTCCTTCGCCCGCGCCTCCAACGGCCGCCGGTACAGCACGATCCGGGCCCTCCGGTCCTGCCCCGGCTGCATCAGCCGCGCCAGCGGGACGTTCCCGTCCTCCACCACGTCGTCGTCCTCGCCGGAGGTCGACGGCGCCACGTCGGGCACGTCGTCCACCGCGACGTCCAGCTGCGTCAGCTCCGTGCGCCAGCGGGCCTCGATCGGCTCCAGCGCCTCCAGCACCACCGCGTCGAACCGCTCCGCCCTGCTGCGGGCCGCGGGCATCGTGGCCGGGTACAGCGGACCGCGCAGCCCTCGCCCGTGGCGGTCGCGCCTGCGCCGCCGAGGAGGACCCTGCCGCCGTGAACCCCGAGCCATCACCACGCCCCAAGACTAGTCAGCCCCTTCACCCCTTCGGCGGCCAGTGCCCCGACCTGCGAAGTTGGCTCCGCCAACGCACCCGCCGGTGAAACACCGAGGGCAATCCAACACAGCCGCCCCGCGACGCGATATCGTGCCCGCCGTGCGGAGCGTGAGACGGTGCTCTCGAACCGGGTGCGCGAACCCGGCAGTCGCCACGCTCACGTACGCCTACGCGGACTCGACGGCGGTCGTGGGCCCGCTGGCGACCTCGTCGGAGCCGCACAGCTACGACCTGTGCGAGGAGCACGCCCTGCGCCTCACCGCGCCGCGCGGCTGGGAGGTCGTGCGCTACCAGGGCGAGTTCGCGCCCCCCGAACCCACCGTCGACGACCTCACCGCGCTCGCCGAGGCCGTCCGGGAGGCGGGCCGGGTCGACCGTTCGCCGCAACCCCCCGAGGTGCCGCTCGGCACTATCAGGCGCGGCCACCTGCGCGTTCTGCCCGATCCGCGCGAAGACTGAGGCGACCCGGCGCGACGACGCCCCGCGCGCCGGTAGGCTGCTGACCGCAGTGTCAAGAGCTGATCTGGGAGTGTGGGCGTGCGCGATCTGTCCGGCATCGTCAAGGCCTACGACATCCGTGGTGTCGTGGGCGAGCAGCTCGACGTCGACGTGGTTCGCGACTTCGGCGCGGCCTTCGCGCGCCTGGTCGGCGGCCCGGCCATCGTGATCGGCCACGACATGCGCGACTCGTCCCCCGGCCTCGCCGCCGCCTTCGCCGAGGGCGTCACGAAGCAGGGCGTCGACGTGATCAGCATCGGGCTGGCCAGCACCGACATGCTGTACTTCGCCTCCGGCAAGCTCGACCTGCCCGGCGCGATGTTCACCGCCAGCCACAACCCGGCCAAGTACAACGGCATCAAGCTCTGCCGCGCGGGCGCCGCCCCGGTCGGCCAGGACACCGGCCTGACGCAGATCCGCGAGGACGCCGAGCAGGGCGTGGCCGACGCCGACGGCGTCGCCCCCGGCACGCTGTCCGAGCGCGACATGCTCACCGAGTACGCCGCCTACCTGCGCGAGCTGGTCGACCTGCGGGCCATCCGCCCGCTGAAGGTCGTCGTGGACGCGGGCAACGGCATGGGCGGCCACACCGTCCCGGTCGTGTTCGACGGCCTGCCGATCGACGTCGTCCCGATGTACTTCGAGCTGGACGGCAACTTCCCGAACCACGAGGCCAACCCGCTCGACCCGAAGAACATCGTCGACCTGCAGGCGAAGGTCCGCGAGGTCGGCGCCGACGCGGGCCTGGCCTTCGACGGCGACGCCGACGGCTGCTTCGTCGTGGACGAGCGCGGCGAGCCCTTCTCGCCCAGCGCGATCACCGCCCTGGTCGCCTCGCGCGAGCTGGCCAAGGACCCCGGCGGCACGATCATCCACAACCTGATCACCTCGCGCGCCGTGCCCGAGATCGTCCGCGAGAACGGCGGCACGCCCGTGCGCACCCGCGTGGGCCACTCGTTCATCAAGCAGGAGATGGCCACCACCGGCGCCATCTTCGGCGGCGAGCACTCGGCCCACTACTACTTCCGCGACTTCTGGCGCGCCGACACCGGGATGCTCGCCGCGATGCACGTGCTGGCCGCGCTCGGCGAGCAGGACGGCGCCCTGTCCGCCCTCACCGCGGACTACGAGCGGTACGCCGCCTCGGGTGAGATCAACTCGACGGTCGCCGACCAGGCGGGCAGGCTTGCCGCGATCAAGGCCGAGTTCGGCGCCCGCGAGGGCGTGGAGCTGGACGAGCTGGACGGTCTCACCGTCTCGCTGCCCGACGGCTCCTGGTTCAACCTGAGGGCGTCGAACACCGAGCCGCTGCTGCGCCTGAACGTCGAGGCGGCCGACGCCGCCTCGGTCGCCGCGCTGAGCGACGAGGTGCTGGCCATCGTCCGCGCCTGAGGCGCCGGACAGCACGAGGAGGAACTGGTGCAACTCGACCCGCGGCTGCTCGAAGTACTCGCTTGCCCGTGCCCCGAGCACGCTCCGCTGCGGCAGGGGACCGGCCCCGACCCGGCTCTGGAGTACCTGACCTGCACGGCGTGCGGCAGGACCTACCGGGTGGAGGACGGCATCCCGGTGCTGCTGCTCGGCGAAGCCGTCGAGCCGGCAGCGGGGTGAGCACCCGTGCTCGACGACACACTGCTGGACGACCAGCGCAGGCTCGCCGACGCCGACACCGATGACCTGCTCCGCGCCGCGGCGCGGGCGGGCGCCCAGGTCAGGGCCACCGCCGAGGCGGCGGCCGAGCTGGGTGTCGACCGGGTGATGCGGGAGCGCCCCAGGGCACTCGTCCTCATCACCCGGCCGGGTGTCGGCCCGGCGGTCGCCAACCTGGTGACCGCCCTGCTGGGCCCGCGCTGCCCCGTGCCGGTCGTGGTCTCCGACGAGGCCCCCGGCTGGGTCGGCGCGCTCGACGTGGTCCTCGCCCACACCGAGGACCCCGGCGACCACGTGCTCGCCGAGTCGGTCGACCTGGCGGGCAGGCGCGGCGCCCGCGTGCTGCTGACCGCCGAGCCCGACGGACCCGTCGCGGCCTCGGCGGCCAGGCACGCGCTGCTCGTCCCGCCCAGGGTGCCGGTGCCGCAGGGCTTCGGGTTCGTCCGGGTGTTCGCGGCCTGGGCGTCCGCGCTGAGCGCGCTCGGGCTGCTGGAGGTCGACCTCACCCAGGTCGCCGACGAGCTCGACCGCGAGGCCGAGCGCGACCACCCCGTGCACGAGTCGTTCGTCAACCCGGCCAAGTCGCTCGCGCTGCGCGTCGCCGAGCGCACCCCGCTGCTGTGGGGGCTGGACGACATGGCCACGGCGGTGGCGGGCCACGGCGCGGGCGTCCTCGCGCGCCACGCCGGGCTCGTCTGCGACGTGGCGCCGCACCGGCAGGCGATCACCCGGACCGCCCTGCACCGCAGAGCCGTGCAGGGCACCTCGGGCGCCGACATCTTCGCCGACCCGGACGAGGAGCCGGGCGGTCAGGTCAGGGTGCTGCTGCTCGCGGTCCGCCGGGGCCAGCAGGCCGAGCAGGCCAAGCTCGCGGCCGTCCGGTCGCTCGTCGGGGCCGACGTGCTGGAACCGGCGGAGGAGGTGTCCGGCGGGGACGCGGTGTGCTCGGCGCTGCTCGCGCTGAGGTTCGAGCTCGCCTCGCTCTACCTGGGGCTCGCGGCGGGCACCCTCGGGGGGCCGGGCCGCTACGCGTCCGCCGTCTGAGCCCCCGCCGAGCACCGAACCAGCCCGAGCACCGACCAGCCGGACGCCGGCGCCAGACCGGCCCCGGTACGAGTAGCCCCTGCCCGAGGGAAGTGGACGTCAAGTGGAACTGCTGCACAACGCGGTGCGCGCGTACGCGTGGGGATCGCGTACCGCCATCGCCGAGATGCTCGGGCGGGAGGTGCCCGCCCCGCACCCCGAGGCGGAGCTGTGGATGGGCGCCCACCCCGGCGACCCGTCCCGCGTGATCGGACCCGACGGGACCCGCCGCAGCCTGCTCGACCTGCTCGCCGAGGACCCGCGCGGCCAGCTCGGCGCCGGCTGCGCCGAGCGCTTCGGCGGCAGGCTGCCGTTCCTGCTGAAGGTCCTCGCCGCCGAGGAGCCGCTGAGCCTGCAGGCCCACCCGTCCGCCGAGCAGGCCGCCTTCGGGTTCGCCGCCGAGGACGCCGCGGGCCTCGCCGTGGACTCGCCGATAAGGAACTACAAGGACCCCTCGGCCAAGCCGGAGCTGATCTGCGCGCTCACCGAGTTCCACGCGCTCGCGGGCTTCCGCGCCCCGGACCGCACGGTCGCGCTGCTCCGCTCGCTCGACGCGCCCGACCTCGCGCCCTACACCGAGCTGCTCGCCGCCCAGCCGGACGGCAGCGGCCTGCGCGCCCTGTTCACCACCCTGATCACCCTGCCGCAGAACTCGCTCGACGGGCTCCTGCCGCAGGTGCTCGACGCGTGCGTGGCCCACGTGAAGGACCGCGGCGAGTTCGACGCCGAGTGCCGCACCGCGCTGGAGCTGGGCGAGGCGTACCCCGGCGACGCGGGCGTGCTGGCCGCGCTGCTGCTCAACCGGATCGTCCTGAGCCCCGGCGAGGCCATCTACCTGCCCGCGGGCAACCTGCACGCCTACCTGCACGGCACCGGCGTGGAGATCCTCGCCAACTCGGACAACGTGCTGCGCTGCGGCCTCACGCCCAAGCACGTCGACGTGCCCGAGCTGATGCGCGTGCTCGACTTCAGCAGCGGCGACATGCCCGTGCAGCGCGGCGAGCCCACCCGGCCCGGCCTGTGGGTGTACCGCACCCCGTGCCCCGAGTTCGAGCTGTCCCGCATCGAGCTGGCGGCGGGCGAGAGCGTGGAGGTCGACCACGGCGGGCCGCAGATCCTGCTGTGCGCCCGGGGCTCGGCGACGCTGTCCGTGCACCGGGGCGGCCACGCCGACGTGCTGGAACTGCGCCGGGGCCAGTCCGTGTGGCTGCCCGCCGCCGACCCGGCGCTGCGCGTCGAGGCGACCGAGGACGCCCAGCTGTTCCGCGCTACCCCCGGTGTTCCGTAGAGCTCTCCACTAAGGTCTCACCGTCACTTCACACGACGCGTGGACCACAGGGAGCACAGGGTGTCAGCAGGAGGCGGTACCAAGGCCATCATCGCCGCGTTGTTGGCGAACGCGGGGATCGCGGTGGCCAAGTTCGTCGGCTTCCTCATCACGGGGTCGTCGTCGATGCTCGCCGAGTCGGTGCACTCGGTGGCCGACACCTCGAACCAGGGGCTGCTGCTGCTGGGGCAGAAGACCTCGCAGCGCAAGGCCACCCAGAATCACCCGTTCGGGTTCGGGCGGGACCGCTACTTCTACTCGTTCGTGGTGGCGCTGCTGCTGTTCACGCTCGGCTCGGTGTTCGCCCTCTACGAGGGCATCCACAAGCTGGAGGCCCACGAGGAGCTGTCCTCGCCGATCGTGGCCGTGGTCATCCTGGTGGTCGCCATCGGCCTGGAGGGCTTCAGCTTCGCGACCGCGATCAAGGAGTCCAAGGCCCTCAAGGGCGACGCCACCTGGTGGGAGTTCATCCGCAAGTCCAAGGTGCCCGAGCTGCCCGTGGTGCTCCTGGAGGACGCGGGCGCGCTGATCGGCCTCGTCCTGGCGCTCGCCGGGGTCGGCATGAGCACGCTGACCGGCGACCCGGTGTGGGACGCCATCGGCACCATCTGCATCGGCGCGCTGCTCGGCGTGATCGCCGTGATCCTCATCATCGAGATGAAGTCGCTGCTGATCGGCGAGGGCTCCTCCCCGGCCGAGCTCGACCTGATCGTCGACGAGCTGGCGGCGGGCAAGGTGCAGCGGGTCATCCACATCCGCACCCAGTACATCGGCCCCGACGAGCTGCTGGTCGCGGCCAAGATCGCACTGGAGCCGGGCCTGGAGACCGCCGACGTCGCGCAGGCCATCAACGACGCCGAGCACCGCGTCCGCAACAAGGTCCCGGCCGCCCGGCTCATCTACCTGGAGCCCGATCTGGACCGCTCCCTGAACGCCTGACCCGAAAGCATTACCCCATTAGGGTGAGTTGCTTGTTTGTCAGCGGGAGAGCAGGGGAAGGGAACGGCCGTGCCGGGCAACGGGTTGTGGCGAACGAAGTCGATCGAGCAGTCGATCGCTGATACGGACGAACCAGACACCAAGCTGCGCAAGGACCTCACCGCCTGGGATCTGACGATCTTCGGCGTGGCCGTGGTGATCGGCGCGGGCATCTTCACCCTCGCCGCCAGCACGGCGGGCAACCTCGCGGGCCCCTCGGTGTCGCTGGCCTTCGTGCTCGCGGCCGTGGCCTGCGCGCTCGCCGCGCTGTGCTACGCCGAGTTCGCCTCCACCGTGCCGGTGGCGGGCAGCGCCTACACGTTCTCGTACGCGACGTTCGGCGAGTTCGCGGCGTGGATCATCGGCTGGGACCTGGTGCTGGAGTTCGCGGTCGGCGCGGCGGCGGTCAGCAAGGGCTGGTCGCAGTACCTCCAGACGGTGCTGGGGCAGCTCGGGCTGGAGCTGAGGACCACGGTGGACGCCGGGTCGGTCGAGGTCGACTGGGGCGCGCTGCTGCTCGTCGCGGTCCTGACCGCGCTGCTGGTCCTCGGCACCAAGATGTCCTCGCGGGTCAGCGCCGTCATCACCGCGATCAAGATCGCGGTGGTGCTGCTGGTCATCGCGCTCGGCGTCACCTACATCAACACCGACAACTACAGCCCGTACATCCCGCCCGCCGAGACGGGCCCCGAGGTGGCGAGCGGGCTGGACCAGTCGCTGTTCTCCCTGCTCACCGGCTTCGGCGGCAGCACCTACGGCATCATGGGCCTGCTGGCCGCCGCGTCGCTGCTGTTCTTCGCGTTCATCGGCTTCGACGTGGTCGCCACGACCGCGGAGGAGACCAGGAACCCGCAGCGCGCCGTGCCGCGCGGCATCCTCGGCTCGCTCGCGATCGTGACCGTGCTGTACATCGCGGTCACGCTCGTGATCACCGGCATGGTGCCGTACGACAAGCTCAAGACCCAGCCGGACGGCAGCCGCGCCACCCTGGCGACCGCGTTCGCCGACAACGGCGTTGACTGGGCCGCCACCGTCATCTCCGTCGGCGCGCTGGCCGGCCTCACCACCGTGGTCATGGTGCTGATGCTCGGCCAGACGCGGGTGATCTTCGCGATGTCCCGCGACGGCCTGCTCCCCAGGGGCCTGGCCAAGACCGGGACGCGCGGCACCCCCGTGAAGATCACCATCGGCATCGGCCTGCTCGTCGCCGTCGCCGCGGGCTTCTTCCCGGCGGGCAAGCTGGAGGAGATGGTCAACGTCGGCACGCTCTTCGCGTTCGTGCTGGTGTCGGCGGGCGTGCTGGTGCTGCGCAAGACGCGGCCCGACCTCAAGCGCGGCTTCCGGGTGCCGTGGGTGCCGTTCATCCCGGTCCTGGCGATCCTCGCCTGCCTGTGGCTGATGCTGAACCTGACCGCGCTCACCTGGGTCCGGTTCCTGGTGTGGATGGCGCTCGGCGTCGTCGTGTACTTCGCCTACGGGCGCAAGCACTCCCTGCTCGGCAAGCAGGGGTCGGACGCGCCGGTCGCGATGGGGGTGGTGTAGTCCCCGTGCGCTGGGCGGATGGGGGGTCCCCGGGGGGGGCGGCCCTTCCGCCGTTCCGGGGCCGATCCGCCGTGGTCAAGCCCCCGTCGCCCATCCGGGGACTCTTCCCGGTGACGGGGAAGACCCGGCGTGGACTGCCGGTTCTGTCGGGTGAATCCCGATCAGGAGGAACCCCTGTGACCAGCACGATCCCGGCCCTGGCTCAGACCCGAAACGGTATCGACTTCGCCGTGGCCGATCTGTCCCTGGCCGACTTCGGGCGCAAGGAGATCCGGCTCGCCGAG
>NZ_JBQGCX010000441.1:0-3748 GCF_052038725.1 Actinosynnema sp. | reverse complement strand
CGGGCGCCGCGCACGGTGCGGGCGCCCGGCGCGAGCCGCGAGCCGATGGCGAGGTCGCAGTGGCCGACGGCGAGCGGGGCCACGAGCGGGACCAGCGCGTCCAGCCCGGTGGACAGGTCGACGTCCATGTAGACGACCACGCCCGCGCTGCTCCCGGTCCACGCGGTGCGCACGGCGTTGCCCTTGCCGCGCCGGTCGAGGGACACGACGCGCACCCTCGGCCAGTGCCCGGCGAGGTCCTGGGCGACGCGGCGGGTGGTGTCGGTGCTGGCGTTGTCGACGATGGTGATGGTCCAGTCGAACGGCAGCCGCCGGGTGCAGTAGTCGTGCAGGGTGGCGACGCAGCCGGGGAGGGCGCGCTCCTCGTTGAAGACCGGGATGACCAGGTCGACGGTGACCGTCGACAGCGGGTGCGGGGCGGGTCTCGGGCGGCCGGGGTGGGGCGTGGTGGCGAGCGGTTCGGCGGGCCGGAGGAGGGCGTCGGGCAGGAGCGCGTCGGGCAGGGGGTCGTCGGGCAGCAGGTCCTCCGGGAGCAGCACCTCGGTCAGCGCCACGTCCGGCGGGAGCGGCGCGAGCGGGAGTGGCGCGGGCAGGAGCGCGTCGGGCAGCAGGTCCCCCGGCAGCAGGGCGTCCGGGAGCACCACGCCGGGGAGCACCGCGGTGGGCGCTAAGTCGTCGGGCAGCAGGTCGTCGGGCAGCACCGCGTCGAGCAGCGCCGGGATCGCGGGCGCGGCGCCGAGCAGCACCGGGTCGGCGAGCGCGGCGCCGCCGATCAGCGCCGCGCCGGGCAGGGCGCCGACCGGGATCGCGCGGGACGGGCCGTCGGGGGGTGGTTCGGGCGGCTCGTCCTGGGGGGACCGCTGCGCGGGCACGTGGCCATCCATCGTCAACTCCTCGCGTGGCCCCCGTGCACGACCGTACGGCCGCGCGCGGGGAGCGGGCTTCTTCCGGATTGCTCGGTTCTTCACGTGGCGCGGCGGGAGCCCCGCCCCCGCGGGTGGCGGGGGCGGGGTGGGCGGTCAGAGGAACTGGGTGTTGGGCTCCAGGCCGCACACGACGCGGCCGTACAGCTCCAGGTTGGTGTCCGGGTGGGCGAAGGCGTGCAGGCTGGAGGTCTGGCTGTCGCGGGCGATCCGCTGGATCGGCACGGTGGTCAGCGTGGACGAGGCCCCGCTGGCGTTGGCCAGGATGTCGACCGCCTCCTTGGCCCGCTGCACCCCCACGCCCAGGTCGAGCCGGGCCTCCACGCGCTCGCGCACCGACCAGGGCGCGCCGGTCTTGGCGTCGACCCGCGCGGCGACCCGGTGCACGTGGAAGGCGGACTCGTCGATGCGGGCCCGCGCGTCGGCGAGCTGCACGTGGGTGAGCGGGGCGTGCGACTGGCGCTCGTAGTCGGTGTAGGTGATCGAGCGGGTGGGCAGCCGCTCCAGGAACGCCGCCCACGCCGCGCGGGAGAGGCCGTGCGCGGTCGCGCTGGTCACCGCGCACGCCCACGGCAGGAACGGCACGTTCCACAGCCGCGACGCCGCGTTGGTCTCGGAGCGGTGCGCGCCCTCCCGCATCACCGGCATCATCGGCAGCACGCGGGCGTCCGGGACGAACACGTCCTTCGCGGTGGTGGTGACGCTGCCGGTGCCGCGCAGGCCGGACGAGTGCCAGTCGTCGACGACCTCCAGCTCGGACATCGGCACCAGCACCAGCACCGGCTCGGGCTCCCCGCCCTCGGCCACCCGCACGGCGGCGTGCGCGTTCCAGCCGCTCTGCCTGGCCCCGGTGTTGAAGCTCCAGCTGCCGTTGAGCACGATCCCGCCGGAGGTGGGCACGCCGACGCCGTGCGGGGCGAACGTGCCGCAGATCCGGGTGTCGCCGGAGGCGATGACCTCGTCCTGCACCTCGTCCGGGAACAGGCCCGCGAGCCAGGTGCTGATGTTCCAGACGGTGGCGACCCAGCTGGCCGCGCCGTCGCCGAGCGCGATCTCGGCCAGCACGTCGACCAGGGTGGTGGTGTCGCACTCGTGGCCGCCGTAGCGGGCGGGCAGGGTGAGCTTGAGCAGCCCGGCGTCGGCGAGCGCGTCGATCGCGTCGGGGTGCAGGTCGCGGTTCTCCTCCTGCCAGATCGCGTGCTTGGCCAGCGCGGGGGCCAGTTCCGCGGCCCGGCCGACCAGCTCGTCCCGCGAGGGTGCAGCGGTGTTGTTCATCAGTGGCTCCGTGGGGTCCGCCGGTCCGCCGCTCGCGCGGGACCGGGCGCTTGCCGGAAGGGGGTGCCCGGCGACGGCCGGGGCCGCCCCGCGCGTGCTGCGGCCGGGGGCGGTGGGACAAGCCGATCGTGGCACGGCGCGGCGGCCGGGGACGTCTTCCTGGTTGCCCTGCTCGACGCGGGTTCCCCTTGCGCGGCAGGGTTTTCCGGGTCAGCGCCTGCGCAGCGTCCTGGTGAACGCGCGGATGTCGCCCACGTACAGCTCGGGCACCTCCAGCGCCGGGAAGTGGCCGCCGCGGTCGAACTCCGACCAGTGCGAGACGGTGGGCAGGACCGCGTCGGCGAAGCGGCGCAGCGGCAGGTTCACGTCGTGCGCGAACACCGCGACCCCGGCCGGGCAGGACAGCTCCCACGGGCCGCCCAGCAGGTGCGAGTTGCGGTTGCTGCCGCCGAGCGCCTCGTGGTAGAGGGCGCCGGAGGAGGCCGCGGTGGCGGTGAACCAGTACAGGGAGGCGTTGGCCAGCATCAGGTCCCGGTCGATCACCTCCTCGGGGGTGGTCCGCGCGCCGCTCCAGTCCCGGTACTTCTCCACGATCCACGCCAGCTGCCCCACCGGGGAGTCGCTCAGGGCGTAGGCGACGGTGTGCGGTCTGGTGACCAGCAGCCGGAAGTGGCAGGAGCCGTCCTCGCCGTAGTGGCCCAGCAGCTCCAGCCTGGCCGCCTCGTCCTCGGTCAGGTCGTCGAGCGCGCCGGGCCGCTGCGGCGGCAGGGTGAGGAGGGTGTTCACGTGCACGCCCGCCACGTTCTCCGGGTCGTGCACGGCCAGCTCGGCGGCGATCACCATGCCCCAGTCGCCGCCCTGCACCACGTAGTCGTGGTACCCGAGCCCGGCCATCAGCGCGGCGAACGCCCGCGCGACGCGGCGGTGGTCCCAGCCCGGTTCGGGGGTGGGGCCGGAGAAGCCGAAGCCGGGCAGGGTCGGGATGACCAGGTGGAAGGCGTCGGCGGGGTCGCCGCCGTGCGCGGCGGGGTCGGTGAGCGGGCCGACGACGTCCAGGAACTCCACGTAGGAGCCGGGCCAGCCGTGCACGAGCAGCAGCGGGGTGGCGGTGGGCTCGGGCGAGCGGACGTGCGCGTAGTGCACGTTCGCGCCGTCCAGGGTGGTGGTGAACTGCGGCAGCTCGTTGAGCCTGGCCTCGACGGCCCGCCAGTCGAACCGGGTGCGCCAGTGCTCGGCCAGCTCCGCGAGGTAGTCCGGCGGGACGCCCCGCGACCAGTCGGCGGCGGGCGGCGTGGCGGGCCAGCGGGTGCGGGCCAGGCGGTCGCGCAGGTCGTCCAGGTCGGCCTGGGGGACCGCCGCGTGGAACGGGGTGGCGCGGAAGGTCTCGACGTCGAGCGGTCCGGCGTGGGTGGTGCGCCGGGTGGTCGGGCTGCGGGTCTCCACGGTGTCGCCTCTCGTCCGGGCGCCCACGGGGTGGCGGGGGCGCGCGGGTGCGCCGGGCGCGGCAGTGCGACCGGCGGGGTCGGGCGGCGGGGTTCGGGTGCGGTGGC